>JBEPXR010000060.1:0-10813 GCA_041641775.1 Desulfobia sp.
CTGTTTCATCCATGATTTCCTGTATTGTCTCTACAAATATTCCAACAAGAATGTTTCAGGTCCTTAAACGGGCATTTTCAGGTATGAAATGGGCGTTTTGGGGTAAGAAAGACAAAAAAAGTATCCCAAAATACATTTTCATAACAGTCATACCATGAGCATTCAGAAAAACCTTAGAGCTGTGGAATAGATTGCTGTCCGTCCCTGTAGCTGCAACAGTGGCTGTCACCGAGAGTCTGGCAGACATGTCTGGCGAAACCGGATCCCGCCTCCGATAAAACGTGGTAGGCAGCATCAGCCCCGGCTTCTTTGAGTTCAGCCACCTGATCATCGTAAGCGGCCGTGGCTACGACCTTTCCAGGAAAGCCGGCGAATTTCAATTCCTTAAGAGCAAAGAGATTGGCCTTATGATTGGGCATGGTGAGCATGACCAGGCTGACTCTGGTCATGGGGACCTCTTTCCAGAAATCATAATCCGCCCCGTCCCCCCAGATAACATTTCTTCCCATATTCTGCTGTCTGGCCACAACATCCCTGTTGTTGTCAAAACCCAGCACATGGCCTACATACTGCTGATCAGCGGCATCATAGGCACCTGTGCCTACCCGGCCCATCCCGAAAATCAGGACCTCGGCATCTCCCAGGTCAATGGGGAGATCCCCGGGATGACGGGATACTGTCTCCAGCCGGCTGAGCATGTCGGATACATGATTATACAGATTGTGGGCTCTGCTGTTCAGAAAGGAACTGACAATGAAGGAAAATGTCAGGGCCAGGGCCATAATAATAAGCCAGTCGGTTGAAAGAATTTTTGCGGAACAGGCTACGGAGGCACAGATCAGACCGAATTCGGAATAATTGGTCAAAACCATGGCGGAAATAAAGGAGGTCCTGCTTCGAAGCCTGAAACGGGTCAACAGGATAATGAACAATCCGGACTTCAGCGCAAGAAGTACGAGCAGGAGCAGGGCCACAAGAATATGAGCATATCCAGGAATACCGGTCATTCCTATACTGAAAAAGAAGCCGATAAGAAAGAGATCCTTGAAGGAATAGAGAGCCTGGGACAATTCCGGAGCCCGGGGGTGGTCTGAAATCAGGGCCCCTATAACCAGGGCGCCGAGATCGGGCTTGAGGCCGACCATTTCGAAACTGGTGGCTCCCAGGGCTGTGGCCGCAAATAATCCTCCCAGTGATAGTAATCCCCCATGGCCGACCCTCTCCAGTAAATAGAAGAGAAACGGCCTGATCAGAAAAAGAAAGATTGGGATTACCAGAGCCCAGGCGGAAGGCCAGCTGCCCTTGGAGATCGTAATAAAGAGAACGGCAAGAATATCCTGCATGATGAGAATGCTGATGGCCACCCTGCCATGCAGGGATGTCATTTCTCCACGCGCCTCAAGCACCTTGACAGCAAAAACTGTGCTGGAGAAGCTGGCGGCAAAGCCAATGAGGAGGGCTTCCTCCAGAGATATATCAGCGAAGAACTCGATTGCCCCCCAGGCTCCCAGTCCGGTGATGATCAGGGCAAAAAGACTCGTTATGGCAATGACATGAATCGTAGCCCCGGCCCAGCAGACCGGCTTTAGCAGGGATTTCAGATCAAGTTTCAGGCCAATGGTAAAAAGAAGCAGCAAAACTCCCAGGTCGGCGATAAACTCAAGAGCGAGAGAACCATTGGTAATACCAAGATAGTTTAGAAGAAAACCGGACAGGAGAAAGCCGATCATAGGAGGCAGGCCCACCTGGCGGGAACCGAAACCAAAAATAAATGCGGCTGTAATCCAGATTACATTGACCAGCTCAGAAGATTCAAAAAATACTTCCATAGGACCACCCATCAACGCTTTATGATCTCACCAAAAACATGATCACCTGCACCCTCGGTATCAGCCGGATTTCAGGACCTGATCTGAAGCGGGCTTAAAAACAACCGTCGCATCAGGAGAGTGATAAGGGCCATCTCATAGTCATCTCATAAGGGACGCTCTTAATTTATTAACTTTCAACCAGTTTAAGCCCTTCTCTTTTCACGATCTTAGCTCCACGCGTTACCAATTTGCTCACCGCAACTGTTGATAAATTCAGCCGCCGAGCCATGGATGTCATGTTTTCACCCAACTTGCATACCGCCCAAAAACACAGTAAACCCCGGGCTCGAACAATATGTTGAGATTTCCCCTCCTGCCAGATACCTTCCTCCGGAATTTCAAGAAGGGTTGCCACGCGTTTGGCGATAAAATCAATATAACACCTTTGACTCGCAAAGAATATCTACGTTCAAAGGATTCCTCAGCCCTGCTCAGGAGTTCGGAAACAAAATCCTATCGCCTAAAATCCGTTCATCGTCCTTCACATGAACTCCGGATTGCTGCAGCTCCTTAATTGTTGCCCAATCTCCAGCACTCCTGACCAACCCTTCTCCGCTAAGATCACCTCTACGTATCTTATTGATCCCCTGACCAATAAATTCCCTGTATTACTTCCTGGAGTCGCTGGCCCTCTTTCCGAAGAGCCTTATGATCTTTTCAGTGTCCTGCCAGGGTTGCCGGCAGTTTCCCATGATGACGGCATGGCAGCAAACGGATAACGGTCAAGTTCATTCTGGTTACATTATGCCAGGAAGTTTTAATTTCAGCATTCCTGCCTTCAGGGGGAGATTACGATAAAACAGGCATTCTTAGTTCCAGGTCCCGGGGGAGAGGAGGCAGTTTCTGAAGTCCCCGGACTATGATACGCTTGTCGATAAACTCATTCTGGAGAACCTGCGGTTTCCGTCCACTCGCCAGCCCCCTGATTTTTAAAGTGCCGGACCGATAATCATGGTAGGACAATAAACAGACTGGTATACTAGGCGGCTTACGGTTCGGGACCGGAGGTTTTGAATCCACTTGACATCAATAAGAACTCAGGGCAAAAGAAATGGAAATTACTGTAATTATCGTACTGGTAATTATCGGCTTGCTGGTGGTCTACGGCATCAGTATCTATAACAACCTGGTGAGGTTGCGGAACCGCTATAAAAACGGCTTCGCCCAGATCGAGGTCCAGCTTAAGCGGCGCTATGACCTGATCCCCAACCTGGTTGAAACCGCCAAGGGTTACATGAAACATGAGAGCGAGACCCTGGAAAACGTAATCGCCGCCCGGAACGCTGCTTCCCGGGGTCTGGAGGAAGCAGCAGCCGATCCCGCCAATGCTGCCGCCCTTCAGAACCTGAACGGGGCTGAAGATGCTCTGACAGGAGCTTTGAGCCGCTTTAATATGGTGATGGAGGCTTATCCAGATCTTAAAGCCAGCCAGAACATGATGCAGTTGAGCGAGGAGCTTACCAGCACCGAGAACAAGGTGGCCTTTTCCCGCCAGGCCTTCAATGATCAGGTTATGGCCTATAATACCTATAAACAGTCCTTGCACCCGGCTCTGTTCGCCGCGGCTTTCGGTCACGGCCAGGACGCCGCTCTTCTCGAATTCGAAGACAGCGCCAAGATACAGGCGGCACCTGAGGTCTCATTTTAGGGAGGCAGCGAACAAGACTATGGATTTTTTCAGAGCCCAGGACCAGGCCCGCCGCAATACCGGCCGGCTTGTCCTTCTTTTTACAATGGCCGTGCTTTCCCTGATCGTTATGACCAACCTCCTGGTTATGTTGGTTTCAGGCTATCTGCAAAGCCCGGAACCCGGCGGAACCGTCAGCCTCCAGGGCATGGACTGGCAGGTATTCGGAGTGGTAAGCCTCGGCGTCCTGGTGGTGGTCGGCCTCGGCAGCCTTTACAAGATCATGGCCTTGTCCGGCGGCGGTGCCGGCATCGCCGAGATGCTGGGCGGCCGTTTGATCGTTGACGGCAGCAGAGACCCTGACCAGCAGAAGATCATGAACGTGGTGGAAGAGATGGCCATTGCCTCCGGTTCACCGGTACCGCCGGTCTATCTCCTTGACGAGGAAGGGATCAACGCCTTTGCCGCCGGTTATTCTCCGGGGGACGCCGTGATCGGGGTGACCAGGGGAGCCATCCGGAAATTGGACCGGGACGAACTCCAGGGGGTGATCGCTCACGAGTTCAGCCATATCCATAACGGTGATATGCGCCTTAACATCAAGTTGATCGGCACTCTGCACGGCATTGTTCTGCTGGGTCTGATCGGCTACCATCTTCTTTATGGCTCTGCCTTTTCCCGCAGTTCCCGAAAGCAAGGGGGCGGGGGGATGGCTCTAGGCGTGGGGCTGGTGGTAATCGGCTTTGTTGGGACTTTTTTCGGCAACCTGATCAAGGCCGCGGTCAGTCGCCAGCGGGAGTTCCTGGCTGACGCCTCGGCAGTTCAGTTCACCCGCAATCCGGACGGTATCGGCGGGGCTCTGCAGCGGATCGGGGCTGACAGTACCGGCTCGGTTCTTAAAAACAATGACAGCAAGGAGATTAGCCACGCCTTGTTCAGCCAGGGATTCACCTCCTTTTTCGGTGGCCTGTTCGCCACCCATCCGCCCCTGGCCACGCGGATCAAAAAGATCAAACCGGACTGGGACGGCGATTTTGAAGCTACCGGCATCAGGACTCAGCCGCGGCAGGCAGATAAAGAAGGGAGCGAACCCGGAACAGGGCGGCAAAAGGCGGCCGCCATGGCTGCCGGGATAGGGGCGGCCGTCGACCATATCGGCAGCCCCACCAGGGCTCATCTCGGTTACGTCCACGACCTTATCGACAGGCTGCCGGCCACTTTGCGCCGGGCAGTCCATGAGCCTTTTGCGGCCCGGGCGGTGATCTACTGCCTGGTTCTGGACCAGGATGAGGAAATGTGCCGCCACCAACTTGGTGAACTTGAAAAAAAGGCTGATACCGGGGTCTACGAGGAAACGGTCAGGCTCCGGAGTCTGGTGCGGGATCTTGGGGCTGAATACCGCCTGCCTCTCCTGGATATGGCCCTGCCGGCCCTGCACCAGTTGTCCGAAAGCCAATACAAACTGTTTATGACCAATCTCGATCTGTTGATCAAGGCTGACGGCAGACTGAGCCTTTTCGAGTGGACCCTGGGGAAAATCGTCTATCACCATCTGGCTCCCCTCTTTCAAGACAAATCCTGGGCCGCCCCCCGGAAAACCACCCTGAAACGCTCCGGCCGGGCCTGCTCAGTACTGTTGTCACTGCTGATTTATTCCAATCGGCATGAAGAATTAAACGAGGGCCAGGTATTCGAGATTGCTGCTGGAGAGCTGGAAGGGACAGAAGTTAACCTGTTAGGCCGGGATGACTTGTCCTTCGAACTCCTGGACCAGGCCATTGACGAACTGGCCGGTTTGAAGCCGCTGGAGAAGTCAAAGCTGGTCAGGGCCTGCGCGGCCTGTGTCCTGGCAGATCGCAGGATCGCCCCGATGGAGGCGGAACTGCTCCGCGCCATCGCTGATACCCTGGACTGTCCAATGCCTCCGCTGGTGGCCGATTAAACCGGTAAACGGCCCCGCCCATCCGGAATACGCCATGCTTCAATCCCAATAGTGGCAAAAAAAAGGGGCAAGTCGGCTTGCGGCTACAGGATCCTGTCTGTCTCGGCAGGATGACTCTCGCAGGTTGTTGCAAGATAACGGGCAAGCTGGCTCTTTACCACATTACCTCTGTCAGAGATTCAAGACAGCCCGGGCGATGAGCAGATAGACCAGCAGACCGGTGGCATCGACCACCGTGGTGACAAGGGGAGCACTGACAACAGCAGGGTCGACCCCGGCAGTACGGGCGAGTATGGGCATCATGGCTCCGGTCAGCGTGGCCAGGGTACAGATGGCAATCAAGGTCAGGGCGACTACGACGGCCATGGCCTGGCCGGCGTAGAGCCATACCGGTATCAGGCTTAAAGCCCCGAGCATTATCCCGACCTGCAATCCGACCATTATCTCCCGGCCTGCCGTATGCAGAAAATCATTTATCTCCAGATCGCCGACAGCCATGCTGCGCACTATTGTTGTTGACGACTGGGCTCCGGCGTTGCCTCCGGTGCCGATCAGCAGAGGGATGAATATGGCCAGTCCCACTGCGGCCTGCAGGGTGTTCTCAAAGGCGTCGAGGACATTGACCGTCAGGGTTGAGGCGACAATGAGCAGCAGCAGCCAGACCAGCCTGCCGCGGGCAAGCCTGAAGATTGATACGGAAAAGTAAGGCCGCCTCAGAGGTTCGGCAGCAGCGGAACGAGCCAGATCTTCACCCTCCTCAAGAGTCAGGATATCCATGGCGTCATCCACGGTGACCAGCCCCACCAGCCTTTCCTCCATATCCACGACCGGGACCGCCAGCAGATCGGCGCTCTGGATCAGGCGGGCCACTTCCTCCTGGTCCTCATTGACCCGCACCGAGTGAGGCTCTTTGTCCATCACCTTCTCGATTGTCATTTCTTCAGGAGACAGCAGCAGATCCTTGAGTTCGACAGTTCCCAGCAAACAGGCTTGAGTACCGGTTACGGGCATGATGTAGTGATTTTCAACCCCGCCGCCTTCCTGTCGGAAAAGTTCCAGCGCTTCGGATACGGTCATTTTCGGGTGCAATTTGAGGACTTGGGGCGTCATGATGCGCCCTGCCGATTCTTTCGGGTAGCCGAGAAGCAGGGCGGTCATCTCCTGCTGCTCCGGACTCAGACCGGAGAGCAGGCGTTTGACCACCAGGGCCGGCATTTCGTCGAAGAGGCGGGCCCGGTCATCCGGGGCCATTTGTTCAACAAGGTGCAGGACCTGCTCATCGCGCAGACCGGTCAGCAATTCTTCCTGGTGAGCAGGGTTGAGGTGCTCGAAAACTTTCAGGGACTGATCTTTGGAAAGCATCCGGAAAAGAGTGGCCCGATCGGCAGGCTCCAGGCGGGCCAGTCCCTCGGATACAGATAGAGGATCCTTGTCCTTCAATCGGTCACGAATGTTTTCGAGGTCTTTGACTCCGGGTGATTTGGGCAGCTTCATCACAATCTTTTTCCGTTCCGTTATTATGTACTTTAATACAAAAAATGAGGGATATTATTTTTTTGATATGCCGACAGTATAGAATAAGATATGTCTATGTCATAGAGCGGCTGTACAGAGAATGCAGATATTAGCTAAAAAGGGGAAAATGGCTGTGGAATGGTGTGGAATGGGGTTGGTCCAGGATAAGTCATTGATAATATGGGAAAATAGTGTGGGTTTAAGGCTGGGATTTCAAGATGTTACTAAAGTGCAGTTTCAATTTTGAGGCTAAAACGGTCCGCCCTTGCTCTGGCAGGGCTTCGGCAAAAGAGCTTTATGAACTAATATCGAACTGCGGATATTCCAATTCCGTCTGAAGCATTACAAATCTGACTAAAAGTAGAGGTAAGAGCGTTGCCCTTATGCTCTTGCTTGCAGTAATTTTTTCGTGGATTGTTACTTTGATTTTAGCACTGATGCCAAAGGTGGCCGGCCAGGAAAAAACACGTTAATCCAGTCAAATCATCAAAGACAACTTGAAAGCAATTTGTGGATCCAAATAGAAAGAAATGTCACTCAGCGAATTTGAGATCAAAAAAGTAGAAAAAGTTGTTGGGGAATTTATTGAACGGAAACGTCCTGCCCCCCACATTCGCAAGGAACTCGATTTTGGCTTTGAAATCAAAGACCAAAGTGTTGAAATATTTGAAATCCGACCACTCTGGAACAACCCAGAAGTGTATCAAAACATTCCTGTTGCCAAGGCAACATATGTCAAAACTCAAAAGGTTTGGAAAATATATTGGCAACGTGCTGACCTGAAATGGCACAGTTACAAACCAGATTCCACGGTAAAAAATATTGAAGAATTTATTTCAATCGTCGAGCAAGACAAGCATGCGTGCTTTTGGGGTTAACCAAACGTAATCACCTGATAATATTATGGTAACTACACATAACAATGCAATTGAGGGGGGTGAAACCTGCTGTCTTCCAACTCCTCATCGCAGATATAAGTGCGCAAAGCGCAGTTCAGCCCCGTAAGGGCAACTATGCAGTTAATACCCTCATAGTAGAAAGGAATTTTATGAAAATACATCTGACCAAAAAAGAATACAGGCTGTTACTCGATATTCTGTTCATCTCCAACTGGGTAATGACTGCCCGCAAAATAGGGGGAGAGAATCCCAAGGCAAAACCCTATGAAGATCTGGAGCAAAAGCTCCTGGCCTATGCCGGGGATTTCGGTTTTAAAAAACTGGTTAGCTACCATAAGGACTCTGGCCGGTATTTTCCAACCATTGAGTATGAAGAGATGGGAACCGACCACGCCTTTATCGATGAATTCGAACAGGAAGTTTTCTGGGACGAACTGGCCCATCGATTGGCCCAAAGAGATTTTCTGGAAGAAAAGGGGGTTGTCAAAGCCAAGGAAATGGATCCCTTGGAAAGGCTGACCGAGGAAGAGGAGAAGGCTGCGGATTATGATGAGGAATTTATTGAAAACGGAATTAAAAATTTGCGTATAATCAAAGAATAACACTGAATTGGCTTATATGTGTTTCCTTAAGACGCCATGTAACCGTTGGAGTATGAATGCGACAACTGTTGATACATCGACGATTGACCTTTGCCCTTCAAGCAATTCTGGTTGTTGAGGTCCTGGTTGCAGCCTGGGGACATCAGTGGCTTGCAGCCGTAATCACAATTGGAATCATTATGGTAACACTCGGCCCCTTTTTCCTGGGAAAGTTCTTCCGCGTCTTTATTCCTCCTGAGTTTGTACTGCTCGCGATCGCATTCGTCTTTGCATCGTTGTTCCTGGGGGAAATCCGCGGCTACTACACCCGTTTCTGGTGGTGGGACATAGCCCTTCACTCCGGCTCCGGATTTTTACTCGGGATTATCGGCTTTCTATTGGTGTATGTATTAAACGAAACAGAAGATATTGGCGTACACATGAAACCAGGCTTTGTTGCATTTTTTGCCTTCGTGTTTGCTGTTGGGATAGGGGCACTCTGGGAAATATTTGAATTTGGCATGGATAGTTTCTTGGGTATGAACATGCAAAAGGAAATGCTCGGTGATCATTCTGGTTTGACCGACACAATGTGGGATTTGATTGTCGATACGCTGGGAGCGCTGGTAATCACTGTGCTTGGGTACGGTTACATCAAAGCCGCCAGAAACGAGTCATTTCTTGAACGGTGGATTCAAGCCTTCATTGATAGCAATCCGAGGTTTTTCAATCGTCACCATTAGAATTTGTGAAGTGAAAAAGAGAAGCTGACAAAGGAAACAGATTTATTTTTGTATTTTTCCGAAAAATTACCTGCTGGCAAACACGCCCGGACGATCGCGCGAGTTTTTTATTCCCTGTTTTTGCCTTATAAGTCATTATTTCGTACAATATTGAGCTGGGACCCTAATATGTCGTTGAGCGGCCCCTGAGTTACCTGGACTTGTACATTCAGAACCTTACCCTCCCCGATACAGTGGCCAGCCTTGGGCAACTGCACTTTGGTTCCAGTGTCTGCTCCCCGTGACTCTGGAGTCGACATGCTCGGTTAGATGGATAAGAAGCTTCTATCCCAGGAACAGAAAATCAAGGAGCAGGAATGTCACAAAAATCACATCAGGACAGGGTCCGTTATCTTGAATACATTCTGGGGACACCGTTCACCACCGGGAATAAGGTGCGGGTGCTCAAAAACGGCGACCATATTTTTCCAGCCATGCTGCGTCGCATCCGCGAGGCAAAACACTCGGTTTTTCTTCTGACCTATGTTTACTGGTCCGGTCCGATTGCAGATGAATTTGCCGATGCCCTTGCCCAGAAAGGGCGGGAAGGTCTGGATGTTCGCGTCATTCTCGATTCCTACGGCGCTTCTGACATGCCGGAGCGGCTTCTGAAACTGATGAAAGATGCAGGGATCAAAGTTTGCTGGTATCAGCCGATGAAAACCTACAAACTGTGGCGGGTGGATCACAGGACGCATCGCAAGGTCCTGGTCTGCGACAACAAGTACGCCTTCACCGGAGGTGTCGGTATAGCCGCTGAGTGGGAGGGGGATGCCCGCAATCCCCAGGAGTGGCGGGACACCCATTTTGAGATCGAGGGAGCTGCGGTACCGGCGATAAGTGGAGCCTTCTGGCATAACTGGTTTGAAATCCGACCACACCAGATTGCAGAATTTCAGATTGGAGCCCAGCCGCAGCCCAGACCTGGAGTGGCCGAAATCCAGGTGGTGCGTTCAGCAGCCGCTGGAAGCAGCAGTGATGCGGAAAATGTCATGAAATCCATAATCCACCTGACTCATCGTTCCCTGAGGATTGCCACTCCCTATTTCGTGCCGGATGACTTTTTTCTGGAACTGCTGTGCCGGAAAGCTCGTGCCGGCGTCGATATCACCTTGCTCGTGCCGGGGCCGTATCTTGACAAACGGTTTGAACGCTGGGCCGGACGTGAGAAGTTCGATCTGCTGTTGAACTCCGGAGTGCGCCTTTTTCGTTATCAGAGGACCATGATCCACTGCAAGATCATCCTGGTGGACGAAGAATTGTGTTGCATCGGCACTGCCAATTTCAACCGGCGATCACTCGGCAAGGATGATGAACTGCTCCTCAACGTGTTTGATGCAGAAACGGCGGCTGCGCTTAAGCAGCATTTTGACGAGGATCTGGAACTCAGTGAGCAGGCGACGGACAGCTCCTGGCGGCACCGCAATATGGTGAGCCGCATCGGTGAGACTCTCACCCGACCATTTCGTACGGAGCTCTGATATTTGCTATCTGTCAAACCCGCACGTGCATCTTATTGATGTTTCATGTGGGAAAAGCGGTGCTCATTTTTTGCTGTTTTTGCTTTATAACCCATTATTACGTACAGTATCATAC
>JBEPXR010000061.1:0-10809 GCA_041641775.1 Desulfobia sp.
AGAAGCCTTTCATCTCGCCCGTACCGGCAGGCCCGGACCCGTTCTTATTGATCTGCCCAAGGACGTTATGGCTTCCAAGGTCAACTTCGAAGAGTTCAAGCCGGTAAAGATGAAGACCTACAGGCCCACCTACGAGCCCCACCAGAAACAGGTCGAAAAAACCTGCAAGGCCATCATGAAGGCCAAAAAGCCTGCACTCTATATCGGCGGCGGGGTTATAGCCTCCAACGCCCACGCTGAGCTGACCGAACTGGCCCGCAAGCTCGATATCCCGGTCACCATGACCCTCATGGGGCTGGGGGGCTTTCCGGGGACGGATCCGCTTTCCATGGGAATGCTCGGCATGCACGGCACCTACTATTCCAACATGGCAGTGGCCAACTGCGATCTGCTCATTGCGGTAGGGGCCCGTTTCGACGACCGGGTCACCGGCAGGATCGACGCCTTTGCCCCCAAGGCCAAAATCGTCCACATCGACATAGACCCCACTTCTATCAGCAAAAACGTCAAGGTGGACATACCCATTGTGGCAGACTGCAAACACGCACTGGTGGCGATGAATGCCTGGTTTGACAGAAGCGATGAGTTCGACCCTGCCGCCGAGAAGGAGCGTCATGCCCCCTGGATCAAGCAGATCACCGACTGGAAGCGCCAGCACCCTCTGGGATATGTCGAGGAGACCGACATCATCAAGCCCCAGTATGTGATCCAGAAGCTCCATGAGCTGACCGGAGGGGACGCCATTATTACCACCGAAGTAGGGCAGAACCAGATGTGGGCCGCCCAGTTCTACCACTTCAACCATCCCAGACACTTCATCACCTCAGGTGGGCTCGGAGTTATGGGATTCGGTTTTCCGGCCGCCATCGGAGCCCAGATCGCGGCCCCGCACAAAACGGTTATCGACGTGGCCGGCGACGGCTCCATTCAGATGAACATTCAGGAACTGGCGACGGCCAGGCACAACAAGCTTCCCGTCAAGATAGCCATCCTTAACAACGGCTTCCTTGGCATGGTCCGCCAGTGGCAGGAACTGTTCTACAACAAGAAGTATGCCGCCACCACCCTGGAGACCGCCCCGGATTTCGTGGCCCTGGCCCAGGCTTACGGAGCAGTCGGCCTGAGAGCCACCAGGCCCGAGGAGGTGGAACCGGTTATCAGGGAAGCCCTGGAGACCGACAACACGGTAATCATGGATTTCGCCATATCCCGTGAGGAAGGAGTCTTCCCCATGGTTCCGGCAGGAAAGGCGACAACCGAAATGCTTCTGGTCTGATAATATCTAAAATTAGTAATCAGTAATTAGAAATTACGAATACGAGGCGCCGAGCATGAGGGATGAGGGATCTGAATCTGCCACTATTCAGGTACGCACCGGAATCACCCCAGGTACATATAATTCGTAATTCATAATTCGTAATTCGTAATTATCATAAAGGTAGATCTATGAAACATACCATATCCGTACTACTGCAGAATAAACCGGGAGTCTTATCCAGGGTCACAGGCCTGTTCAGCGGCCGGGGCTTCAACATAGAGAGTCTTGCGGTGGCTCCCACTCTGGAAAAGGATGTCTCCTGCCTGACTCTGGTCACCAAGGGTGATGACGCCATAATCGAGCAGATTACCAAGCAGCTCCACAAGCTTATCGATGTCATCAAGGTCCACGATGTCAGTGAAAAGGCCCGCGTTGAAAGGGAACTGGTATTGATCAGGGTCAAGGCTGAAGCGGGTACCAGGGCTGAGGTCCTGAGGATCGTGGATATCTTCAGAGCCCGGGTCGTCGATGTCAGCCCCAGGTCCTTTGCCATCGAGGTAACCGGCACCGAGGACAAGATCGAGGCCATGTTCGATCTCCTCCGCCCCATCGGCATCCAAGAGGTTATCCGTACCGGTACTGTAGCCATGACCAGGGCATCCAAAAAACAATAATTGTCCCGCCGCCGCGATGGCGGCTGCCTGTTTTCTGCCAAGCCGGTACCTCTTCTGGGGCTGCCGGTTTGTTTTGTTTTAAGGGAACTCGAAAAAATGCGTAAAGAAAAAATTCCAATAGCTGCCGAGGGAGCCCCCTTTATCGGCATTTTCGCCCTGCTCAGCCTGGTTGCAGGCGGACTCGAACTGCCTTTTTTCAGCCTGCTCGGTCTTGTCTGTACCGGCTTCTGCCTCTACTTCTTCCGGGATCCCGAACGGATCAGGCCCGAGGAAAAGGACGCGGTGGTGGCTCCGGCTGACGGCCGTGTCATCCTGGTGGAAAAGAGCAGTGACGAGCGCTTCGTCGAGAGCGAGTCCCTGAAGATTAGCATCTTCATGAATATCTTCAACGTGCACGTCAACCGCATACCTTTTCCGGGGACGGTGCGCTCGGTCCGGTTTTCACCGGGGAGATTTTATTCGGCCGACACCAGGGAGGCGGCTCTGGAAAACGAATGGTGCTCCCTTGTAATCGATACCGACCGACAATATAGTTATACAGTAGTGCAGGTGGCCGGTCTTGTCGCCCGGCGCATTGTCTGCTATGCTGAGCCCGGAGACCATGTCGGATCCGGCCAGAGATTCGGCATCATCCGTTTCGGTTCCCGCCTGGATGTGTATCTTCCTGCAGATGCCAGAATTCTGGTGGAGAAAGGCCAGAAGGTCAGGGCCGGAGAAACCGTACTGGCCATGGCGGCTCCCTGAAGGAGTCATGATACTCGATGGCGATCATAATTTCGGAGGTTCTGTGAAGGAAAATTTATTGAAACAAAAGGGCAGCTCCATAGCTCTTCTGCCCAGCCTGCTGACTACCATGAGCCTGTTCAGCGGCTTTTATTCGATTGTGGCCTCACTGGAGGGAGACTTTGTCCGGGCCGCCATAGCCCTGATTATTGCTGCGATTTTTGACGGTCTGGACGGCAGGGTGGCCAGGCTAACCAAGACCACCAGTCACTTCGGCATGGAGTATGACTCGTTGAGCGACCTGGTCTCATTCGGCGTGGCTCCGGGACTATTGGCTTACCTCTGGGCAATGCAGCCCTTCGGGCGATACGGCTGGCTGGCCGCCTTTCTCTACGTGGCGACCACCGCCCTCCGCCTGGCCCGCTTCAACTCCCGGATCGAGGAAACCCCGAAGAACATGTTTATCGGGTTGCCCTGCCCCGCCGCCGCCATGGTCATCGCCACTTCGGTGCTGTTTTACAACTTCATCGGCTTCAGCGGGAGCAAGGCGAATCTGCTGATCCTGATGATAGTGTATCTCTTATCCTATCTCATGGTGAGCAATCATCACTACAACAGCTTCAAGGTCATACCGCAGGCCAGGTTCTACATCCTGGTCGGAATGGTGCTGGCCCTGATCGTGATCGCCTCCGAGCCTCCGGTCACCCTTTTCATTCTGGCCACGGTGTACATGCTTTCCGCGCCCCTTGCGGGGGCATACCGGTTTGTAGCCAGAAAAAACAGGAAACACAGTGAAAATCAGGAATACGATTATAACGGGTGAAGAAATATGGGGCAGCCAGATTCCGATGTGAATAAAGAAAAGATTTTCATTTTTGACACAACCCTGCGCGATGGAGAACAGTCTCCCGGCGCTACCATGAACATGCAGGAAAAATTCCGGCTGGCCGGGCAGCTGGCCAAACTCAAGGTCGACGTCATCGAGGCCGGATTTCCGGTCTCTTCCAGGGGGGATTTTGAGAGCGTAAAAAATATCGCCGAAAACATACGGGACGTCCAGGTTGCCGCCCTGGCCCGGACAAGGCAGCAGGACATCGATACTGCCTGGGAGGCCATTAAGAATGGAGAAAATCCCCGGATCCATACTTTCCTGGCCACTTCTGACATCCATCTCGAGCACAAGCTCAAAATGAACCGGGACCAGGCCTTTGAAGTGGCGGTATCCTCGGTCAAGCACGCCGCAGCCAAAACCTCCAATGTGGAATTTTCCTGTGAAGACGCCACCAGAAGCGATCTCGATTTTGCCTGCCGGGTTATCGAGGCGGTGATCAAGGCCGGAGCCACCACCATCAATTTCCCTGACACGGTTGGCTACGCCCTGCCGGAAGAGTACGCCGCCCAGATCAGTTATCTTCTCAACAACATTCCCAATATCGACAAAGCGATACTAAGCGTTCACTGCCACAACGACCTGGGTCTCGCCGTGGCCAACTCGCTGGCCGCGGTAAATGCCGGGGCCAGGCAGGTGGAGACCACCTTGAACGGCATCGGTGAAAGGGCGGGGAACACGGCCATGGAAGAGCTGGTCATGGCGATCAGGACCAGGGGCGACCGGCTCCAGGTCAGAACCGACATCGTCACCGAACACATCCACAGTTCCAGCAGGATGGCCAGTTCCATTACCGGCATGCTGATTCAGCCCAACAAGGCGATTGTCGGGGCCAACGCCTTTGCCCATGAATCCGGAATCCACCAGGACGGAGTCCTGAAGGAGAGGACAACCTACGAGATCATGGATCCGGCCGATATCGGCCTCACTGCCGGTAATCTCGTTCTGGGCAAACACTCAGGCCGGCATGCCGTCAAGGACCGGCTGCGGGTGATGGGGTATGAAGAGATCAGCAAGGATGAGCTCGATCAGGTGGTAAAACGGTTCAAGGAACTGGCGGATTTAAAGAAGAAGGTATTCGATGAGGATCTGGAAACCATACTCCTTGACGAAGTGATCCGCATACCCGAAGCCTTTCAGCTCGTCTCTCTCGGCAATATGAGCGGCAGCAAGACCATCCCCACTTCGGCGGTATGCCTGAAAGTGCACGGTGAGGAGAAGACCGGCTCTGCCGTGGGAGTGGGCCCCATCGACAGTGCCTTCCGGATTATTGCCGAATTAACCGGGACCACAAGCAAACTGCTCTATTTTGCCGTCAGCTCCATTACCGGCGGTACCGATGCCCAGGGCGAAGTTATGGTGAGAATTGAAGACGAGGGCAGGATAGTGGTGGGGCAGGGGGCTGATCCCGACATCATAACCGCAGCGGCCAAAGCCTATTTGAGCGGGCTGAACAGGCTCGCCTATCTCAAAGAGAACAAGAAGGTCGAATAGAGAGCTGATAATCAACAATGAATAAATAATAAAACAACGAGGATATTGCATGAAATCTGATGGTTACAACGTGGCGGTCGCCGGAGCCACAGGAGCGGTAGGCGGCGCCATGCTCGAGGTTCTTGAGCGAAGAGATTTTCCGGTTAACGAACTGCGCCTGCTGGCCTCCGAAAGATCTGTGGGAAAGAAACTGGTTTTCAAGGGCGAGGAATTCCCGGTTCAACTTCTGGATAAAGACGCCTTTGAAGGGATAGATGTCGCCCTCTTTTCGGCCGGCGGTGATCGCTCCCTGGAGTTTTCCCCTGCAGCAGCCGCAGCCGGCGCAGTGGTGGTCGACAACTCCTCGGCTTTCCGGATGGACCCCGAGGTCCCCCTGGTCGTGCCGGAAGTCAATCCTGCCGATGTCGCCCTGTATACGAAAAAGGGAATAATTGCCAACCCCAACTGCTCCACGATCCAGATGCTTGTCGCCTTGAAACCCATTTATGACAAGGTGGGCATCAAGCGCATAGTCGTTTCGACCTACCAGGCGGTATCAGGGTCCGGAGCTCCGGCCATCGAGGAGCTCAAGAGACAGGTCAGGGCTTATGTGGCCGGCGAACCCCTGGAAAACAAGGTTTACCCCCACCAAATCGCCTTCAACTGTCTTCCTCATATCGATTCCTTCCTGGATAACGGCTATACCAAGGAGGAGATGAAGATGGTAAACGAGACCAGAAAGATCTTCGGCGATGATCAGATCGGCATAAGTGCCACTACCGTCAGGGTTCCGGTCATCTACGGACACAGCGAATCGGTTAATATCGAGACCGAAAGGAAAATCAGTGCCCCCGAGGTCAGGGAGCTCATGGCCGGAGCCCCGGGAGTCGAACTCGCCGACAACCCGGCCGCCAACGAGTATCCCCTTGCCATCAACTGCGCCGGTAAGTTCGAGACCTTTGTCGGCCGTATTCGTGAGGATGAGACGATTGCCAACGGTATCAACATGTGGATAGTCTCAGACAATATTCTCAAGGGAGCTGCTCTCAATACTGTTCAGATAGCTGAAGTTCTGATCGAAAAACATATCTGATTGGATGTCTCTGTGATTCTGCTCCTTCGGCCGATGCCCTCTGTGACCGAAAACACTCTGTACAGATGCGCATAATTGGAGGCTCGGCAAGAGGCCGGAGGCTGTTCGGCCCGCAGGGAGGAAGTCGGAGCCTGGCCATACGACCTACTTCCGACAGGGCAAGGGAGGCTGTATTCAACAAGCTTGCTTCTGCTGCTCACGGCACACAGGTGCTGGACCTGTTTGCCGGGACCGGGGCCATGGGACTTGAGGCATTAAGCCGGGGAGCGGATGCAGTTATTTTTATTGATAACACTGCTGGGGCCATCCAACTGATCAAGAAAAATATCGAACTCTGCTCTTTCCAGGAAAAAGCGGTGTGCAGAAAGATGGACCTCACCGGGTCCCTGTCATTTATAGAGAAGTTGCAGTCCGGGCGCCCTTTTGATCTTGTCTTTCTGGACCCTCCATACAACCAGAACCTAACCGTATCCACCCTGGAGAAGCTGAGCCGGCTGAATGTCCTGGCTGCAGGAGCGAAAGTGGTAGCCGAGGTTCGCAGCAAAGAAAGGCTGCCCGAGGCAATTGCAAGGTTAACCCTTGATGACCAGCGTTCATACGGTGAAGCGGGTTTCTGGTTTTACCTGGTCAGTCAGGAGAAAAATTGAAAGGCAGGCCAGTTCCGGCCGCAATGAGGTCAGTGACAGCTGCCCAACATATTAATGCACCATAACAGGTAACCTGTAATCCATGAGTCCACATACCCCTTTTGTCTCGCCGGAGGTCCACGAAAGGATAGCCGTCTATCCCGGAAGTTTTGATCCTGTAACGATGGGCCATCTCGATATTATCAAGAGGGCCAAAGTCCTTTTCGACCGCCTCATCATTGTTATTGCTCAGAATCCTGACAAACAGTGCCTTTTCTCCCTGGAAGAAAGACTCAAGATGATCAGGGCCTGTTTCCCGGAAGATGAGGACCGCATAGAAGTTGATCACACCACCGGCCTCCTGGTGGATTACGCTTATACCAAGGGGGCTGGAGTCATAGTCCGGGGCCTGAGAGCTCTTTCCGATTTTGATTACGAGTTCCAGCTGGCCCTGATGAACAGAAAGATTGAACGGGAGGTTGAGACCGTATTTCTGATGACCGGTCTGCGCTGGATCTACATCAGCTCCAGTATCATCAAGGACGTGGCCAGGCACGGCGGTGATATAAACGGTCTGGTACCCGACCATGTCTGCGAAGCCCTCCGGAACCAATTCCTGGGCTGACAAAACTATCCGTGTGTCCCGAAGAGAGAAGAACATTCTTACGAAACGGCTGGTTCTGGCTCCGGCTTTTAGCGCTGGCAGCCCTTTTCTACCCGTTATGGAGATTTCTTCGATTCAGCACCCCCCGAAAACCGAAGCTCGTTAAGGTCGATCAGAACCTGCTTCCGGGTGAAGTTTTCCTCCATCCCGATTTCGTCCTCTTTCGCGGAGATGGAGGTGAAGTCTGGGCCGTCTCCCGAACCTGCACCCATCTGGGCTGCCGCCTCAACTATTCAGTTGAAGGAAAACTTTTGATCTGCCCCTGTCACGCCAGCAAGTTCAGCAGAAAAGGCAGAAGAATAGCAGGTCCCGCCAGGGAGGACCTGGCCAGGCTGGCGGTTGAAAAAATGGGAGAAAAACCCGAGGATGGCTACATTGTCAGAACCTAGGTTCGCGGACACGGCCATGATCCGTTCGCTTGCCGACATGAAATGGGGGGCATACAGTCTCGTCGCCCTTTATCTTTCCATTTTCTCCGGCATCATCGTGGGCCTGCAGTATGATTCCGCTCACCCCTTTTACTCTTCGGTGGCAATAGATGCCCTCATCCCATTCGGCAGCTTCTGGAGATCACTGCACTTCTACTCCAGCCAGATTTTTTTCCTGTTCAGCGGAGTTCATCTCTGGGCGGTGATCACCAACCGCTCCATCACGCGCCTCAAGCTCTCCACCTATGTCATACTCACCTGCAGCATCCCGGTGGCCCTGCTTCTCCTCTTTACCGGGTATGTACTGCGGGGGGATGTCACAGGGGAGTCTGCCGGCATAATAGCCCAGAATATCGTCCAGGCAGTGCCCCTGATCGGAGAACTGCTGAACGATCTTTTATTTGATATCACCAGAAAGGGCATGCAGAACATCTATGTCAATCATCTGATAGGCCTGGGTATTTTGTGGCTGATTCTGGTCTGGGACCATATTCGTCGTTACCCAACCGGATTTTTGCGGCACGGACTGCTGATTTTTTTTATAGTGGGCCTGAGCACAGCTTTTTCAGCACCCATGGATATAAGCAAACCTGGCGATCTGGTCATCAAGGGACCCTGGTTTTTTCTGGGTGTACAGGAACTGCTCCGTTTCATCGATCCCTTCTGGGCCGGGGTGGTTATTCCCCTGCTGTTGATAGTGGCACTCTCCATGATACGCCTTGAGGGGCTGTGGGGAAAAAGGGCTGTTATATTCACTTCTTTATGGCTCGTCCTTTATGGAGGACTAACGGTTTACTCATTAGTTTTAGTTTAACCTGTTACCAAAGGAAACACATCATGTCGATCACTCCCATGCACATCTCGGTACTGGTTGGAGCAGTTTTGCTCTCTTTTCTGCTGGGGACTTTGGCAACCCGGCTCCTGCTGAAAAGAAAAAATCAGAGAAAGCTCCAGGAAGTTGAGGAAAGGTTCAGGGAACAGCTGGACAAGGTTCAGGACGAGCGCAATGAAACAGTGGAGCGCCTTGAAACGGAGCGCAGAAAGTCGGAGCAGCTTAATAAAGAAAAGACGAGTCTCAAGCAGGATCTCGCCTCTGCCGATGAAAAGTTAAAGGAACTCGACGACCTGCGCAGCTCTTTTGAGGAGGAGACGAAGCGCCGGGAAGAACTGGAGAGGAAACTGGAGGAGTTTTCCGAAAAGCTCTCTGAGCAGGAAAAAACGTTACGCGAAAAGGATAAAGCCCTTGCCGACATTACTGAAGAGCGTGACAGACAGGCCCAGGAGGCGGAAAAGGCGCTTGCTGAAATGACCGGGGAGAAAGACAGCAAGATCCGGGAAATGGAGCAGAGCAACCAGGAACTGGTCAAGGAAAATGAGCAGTTGAGTCAATCCATTGAAGAACACCGGAAAAAACTGGAAGCAATGGAAGCTGCTGCCGAAAAAGAGAAAAAGAGCGGCAACCTGGAAGACATCCCCCCCGGGAAAGCGGAAATAGACGACAAGACCAGAACCGTCATTGACAAGTATGCCCGGAAACTGGCCAGAGAGATCGCCAAAAGTTGACCTCCAAACATGGACAGTGAAAAAGCCTTACTGCACACATCGCCCTCAAATGAACGGTTCCAATCAAGAGACAGGTTCGCACTTGTATGACTAATCTTCTCGAAGCGCAATTTGCCATATCCGAGGCCCAGCACTGTCCTCTTTACGAGAAGGGCGATGAGCTGTTTCTCTCCGGATTCGGTCTGTCGGTAAAGAAAAACAAGCCGATCTGTCTGCTGCTTACCAGGGAAATTACCAATATACTGCTCGAAAGTTCGGATAATTCCATTAATTCGCTCGAAGTTCTCCAAAGCCAGAAGGAATTCACCTGCGGCGGCTGCACCGGCATGATCAAGTTCGTCACCCTGGAAGAGAAGGAATTCCAGACCCCGCAAATGCGAATGATGGCGGCTCTTGAAGACAAGAGTCGCTTGGAGCAGCAAATGGGCTCTTTTGACAGCCTGATTAATACCTTCTCATTTTTCCAGGTGCTCGATGATGTCAGTCTGCAGGAAATTATCAAATATTTGAAGATAGAGAAGCACGGGGAGGAAGATGTCATTATCAGGTTTGGCCAGTCCGGAAAAAATCTTTACATGATCATCACCGGTAAAGTTTCCGTCACAGACGGGCAGGGCAACACCATAGCTCATCTGGACCGGGGAGAGATTTTCGGTGAGATGAGTCTCTTTACTGGACAGCCGGCCTGCGCCACGGTGAAAGCGCTTGAGGAGGTCAAGCTTCTCAGCATCAGCGGCAAGGATTTGAGCCAGCTTTTTATCAAGAGACCCTTCCTGCAGATGGCCTTCTCCAGAATTCTGGCCCAGCGGATTTCAAAAGCCAATACCTCGGTAGCAGAAAATCTTTCCTGTGGAATGTCCGGTAATTTGAGTGAGATGTCGTTGACCGAAGTTCTGCAAATGCTCAATGAAAATCTCAAGACAGGTGCGGTCTTTCTGGAATTTCCTGGTGGTGGAAAGGCCAGAATTGCGTTCAGCGAGGGAGAGATCGTCAAAGTGGAGTACGGAGAGAGCAATGGAGAAGAGGCATTTTACGCCCTCCTGAAAGAAAAGGACGGGCGTTTCACTTTTACCGCCAGCATAGCTCTGGAAGAGATGGGAGTTCCTCCCCTGGGAAATTTCATGAAATTGCTTATGGATGGAATGCGCTTTATAGATGAAGAGGAAGCCGATAGCGAATCGGATGACGAATAACCTGCCATTCTTGACAGAACTTTCAGAAAAGAAAAAAATACGATCAGCTACTGACCAGTCTCCTCGCGCCTGGTTACATTTGAGGATTTATTTGTATATTGCTGTGACAGGTCGGGTCAGAATGTTCTATAATCAATTTTAACAGATCAAGGAGGAATGTATGAAGAATACTGCAATCGGAGTCCTGGCAGTCTGCTTTTTCCTGGCTCTTTCCGCTCAGGGGTT
>JBEPXR010000062.1:0-10729 GCA_041641775.1 Desulfobia sp.
CACCATACACCCGGAAATCTGTTTGTCCGGGTAGGCACAATCTCCCCTCACAGGATTTATGACTGCCAGTGCCTCTCCAGGCGGGCCCTCCTGGGGAATCAGATGATGGTCCGTGACAATTACATCAATGCCCAGGGAGGCAAGTTTCTTAATACGGGGACTGTCCGAGATGCCGCAATCTGCCGTTATTATAATACTGGGGCGGGAAGAGCTCTTCAGGATTGTTTCAGTGAGAGATTCACTGAGACCATAACCGTCCTGGAGGCGATGGCCTATGAAACTCTGAATACGGTCATTTGATACTCCAAACCTCTTGAACGCCTCATAGAGTATGGCATGGCTGCAAAGGCCATCTACATCGTAATCCGTTACTATACCTATGATTTCATTACTCTGCACAGCCTCAGAAAGTCTTTTTACCGCAGTATCTGAATCCTGAAGCAGCTGAGGATGGGACAGGTTGTTTAATGAAGGAAAAATTAGGGAGATCCAATCCTCTGTGAAATCTCCACCGGCTCTTCCTGCCGCAATCCGGGCTTGGAGATCGGTGAGACCATGCATAATTGCTTCTTCATATACCTGCTGGTCCCGATCTCGGATCAGGATTTTTATGCTGTCTTCATCTAGGCCGCCTGCTTCTTCAACCATGATCGTATTTCCTCAAGTATTAAACGTTTATCCTCAGGTTGAAACCAGTGGATCTCCTGATCTCTGGAAAACCAGGTCAGCTGCCTTTTGGCATATCGTCTTGTATCTCGAGCCATTAACTCAATGGCTTCGCCTTCTTCCCACACGCCTTCAATATAATTGATCATATGGTGATATCCGATAGACTGCAATGCAGGAAGGTCAGGCCTATATCCTCTGGCCAAAAGTCCTTCCACTTCATGGACCAGGCCATTGTCTATCATCCGGTATGTTCGGCGGTTAATTCGATCATACAGAACTTCCCGGGCAGAATTCAGGCATACCTTGAATGGATTATAGACAACCTCCCCTTCTTGATGCCCACCCTTTTCATCATCAAAAAGGAATTCGGACCAGGGACGGCCTGTTGTTTCGTATATTTCAAGCGCCCTAATCAGCCTTTGGCTGTCATTAACACTGATTCTATCTGCTGTAGCAGAATCGATCTCCTGGAGTTTTCTATACAGGGAATCATGACCAAAATCATTCAGCTGTTTTTTGATTTTTTCTCGTATGTCGGCAGGAACAGGAGGAATCTGTGACATCCCTTCAAGCAGTCCCTTCATGTAGAGTCCGGTTCCACCCACCAGAAATGGAATTTTTCCCCGCTGAACAATATCTTTAATGGCTGCGCCGGCGTCTCTGATAAATCGGCCGGTATTATAAGTGTCGTCAGGATCGACGATATCCAGCAAATGATGGGGAATCTGTTTCCGTTCCCGGCTACCTGGTTTGGCCGTCCCGATATTCATATATCTGTAAACCTGCATGGAGTCCATAGAGACAATCTCTCCACCAAGTTTTTCAGCCAGATATAAGGAAATTTTGGTCTTCCCTACTCCGGTAGGTCCGGCCAGGACTATTATAGTGTAGACTCTGCTGATACTTCCTGCTTTCATCTTATTTGAATATCATGAAAATTCAGTTATTTATCTCTAACGATACTTCTTCATGGGGAGAATATAATGACAGATCACATTTTTTACACTATTATAAGCAACTTTTCAGCCCAAAATTGAGGAAAGGGAATAACTAGTGAAAAACGAAGAAAATAATCTTGACCTTTTCCTAGAGTCAGAAGCATATACTTACTCTTCATAATTTCAGCTGACCGGTAATACACTTTTTCAAGGTTTCCTTAAGTCTGCAGACAGTCGTTTATCAGCCACACCTGAGAAGAAAGTTTTTTAAGGAGAAAAGCATGCCGAAAAGAATTTATAATTTCAGTCCGGGCCCGGCCACTCTTCCCGTAGAAATCCTGGAGCAAGCAGCCAGAGATATTGTTAATTACAATGACAAGGGAATTGGCCTGATTGAATTGAGCCATCGCGGTAAAGAATTCATGGCCATAGCGGAAGAGGCGGAAAACCTCATAAGGGAATTACTGGAAGTCCCCGCTAATTACAAAGTCCTCTTTCTTCAGGGAGGAGCTTCTACGCAATTCGCCATGGTACCCATGAATCTGCTCGGATCAGGTAAGACTGCTGATTATCTTAACACCGGCACCTGGTCAAAAAAAGCGATAAAGGAGGCCCAGATAATTGCCAGTTGCCGGGTTGCCTACTCAAGCGAGGACAGTAACTTTGATCATGTACCCAGTGATGATCAATACACGGTGGATCCGTCAGCCGAATATCTCTATTATGTCTCGAACAACACCATCTTCGGGACCCAGTTCCATCATACTCCGGAAACCGATAAGATGCTGGTCTGTGATATGAGTTCTGATATTCTGTCCCGCTCGGTGGACGTCTCCAGGTACGGCATCATATTTGCCGGAGCCCAGAAAAATATGGGCCCCGCAGGTGCCACCGTGGTTATCATTCGTGACGACCTCCTTGACCGGGTACCGGAAACTGTTCCCACTATGTTTCGCTACAAGACTCATGCCGACAAGGAATCCATGTTCAACACCCCACCCTGTTTCGCCATCTATGTCATCGGCCTGGTCTGCAGGTGGGTCAGGAATCTGGGGGGAGTTCCCGCCATGGAACAGATAAACCGGGAAAAGGCTCAAATCCTCTATGATTTTATTGATAACAGTGGCTTCTACAGGGGGCATGCCCGCAGGGACTGTCGTTCATATATGAATGTAACCTTCAATCTCCCTACTCCGGAACTGGAGACAAAACTTGTCCAGGAAGGTGCCGAACATGGCTTCGATGGTCTCAAGGGTCATCGCTCGGTCGGCGGCCTGAGGGCCTCCATCTACAACGCCTTTCCAAAGCAGGGAGTAGAAGACCTGGTAGAACTGCTGAAAGAGTTTGAGAAGAAAAATTCCTGATGCACTATGAGGGAACGGTTATCAGGCCTCCGAGCGAGGCAGGCTCTATCATACTCCAGGTAACTGTAGGCTGCCCCCACAACAGGTGTACTTTCTGCGCAAGCTATAAAGAGGTAGAGTTCAGAATAAAAGATGAGGCCACTATAGAGGAGGATCTTGACTTCGCCGCCGCCCACTGCCAGCGTCAAAACAGCATATTTCTTGCCGATGGCGACGTACTTTCACTTCCCCAGGAATACCTCATAAGACTTTTTGCCAGAATCAGGAAAAAAATTAAGAAGATAAAAAGGATAAGGCTCTATGGCCGGGCCAGGTCTATTCTGGACAAATCTCCGGGAGAATTGAGGGCGCTGAAAAAGCTGGGCCTGGACAGGATTTATATGGGTATGGAGAGCGGCTCTGACCGGATTCTCAAAGCTGTCCGCAAAGGCGCGGACAGTGGGGATATGGTGAGGGCAGCCCGCAGGGTGAGAAGGGAGGCGGATATTTTTCTGTCCTCCACTATCCTTCTTGGTTTAGGGGGTGAAGATTTATCCCGGGAACATGCCAGGCAGACCGGAAAGGTTGTCTCCTTTATGGAGCCGAATCAAATTGCGATACTGACCTTAATGTT
Source organism: Desulfobia sp. (assembly GCA_041641775.1). Taxonomy (GTDB): domain Bacteria; phylum Desulfobacterota; class Desulfobulbia; order Desulfobulbales; family SURF-16; genus JAWLDV01. The sequence goes on from JBEPXR010000062.1 coordinate 3,585, forward strand.
GCTTCCAGGATCTGACCTTTATGACTTTGAAAAATCGGGAATATTCAAGCTTCCAGGTGCCAGGGATATGATGGCTGAACTTTATCTGTTGATCGAAAATATCCGGGTCAACAGGAGCTGTCAGATTCAAATAAATCATGCCTCCAATTATTTAGCGATAGAGGGGCGTCTACCTATCGACCGGCAGAAAATACTGAACCAGATCTCTGGGGGCATCAAGGGTCTTACTCCCCTGAAGAAGGAAACTGAGCGGTTTCTCTGAGAAGGTTGCTGTTGTCTACCGAGTTTGATATGGCACTTCAGAGCTTCCTTATAGACAGGGTGAGCAAAAAAGTAACAGGGGCATTCCTGCCAATCCCCAAGACTACGACTGAGGACTGACAGGAAGAAACCGGTATCTTCGGAGGATTAGCCCATGGCAGGAAGCCGGTCCTCAACCGCCCCAGTTTGCTGTTCTGGCCGCGTAAGAAAATCTTTCTATGGATTCTGCATGTTTTCCGGCATGCTGGATGTGCGGAGGGACGCCAATCACCTCGCTGAGGTGCCATCTGTCAACCTTGAAATAGCGGGTGGTCCTTGCGAAACCTCCTTTAATCCTCTCCCAACGTGCATACTCGAAGCCCATTTCAAATAGAACTTCGATCAGCCACTTCATTTCATCTCCGGACGGCATTTTCACTGCACCATAGAGAAAAACACATCCATTCCCCTCGTCTTTGTAGTTGACACACCAGGTCCAGGGATCTCCCCATCCAAAACATTCAGGGCCTACTCTGATAATACCGGAAATCAGGGGATGAACTTGTGTAAAGCCGGACATGATTTTTTTCCTCCTTAAGAAATTTGGCTGAATGTGAAAGTGTATATTTTGATACTCTGTTTTTCGTGAATTAAGCTTTTGGGAAAAATGGAGTTTTAAAATTTTTCTTTGTCTATGCAAAATATATGCCGATTTACCCCCTGTTCTTTTTAAGAATGAGTATCCTGAACAGTCGTGTACTGTATGATTTGGTTTTTAGATCAGATGTGAAGGTTATTTATTTTGCAATATGAGGATGATACGGGACCGTCATCTTGATGCTGATGGATCGATTTCTCAATCGACAGCATAAAATGTATGCGAACTATAACCGATTCTTTTAGTAATAAGAACCCCGCATATCAAGAAAGTTCCATCTATCGTGGAAAAAAACACACAATCTTGGATTATGTATAATTAGTCCGCCTTCTCAGCAAGTTATATTTTAGGGGGACAGGAGCCGTTTATTTGACGTTAAGGGAGTATATCGGAAGAGTTCTTCCTGCCCATCTTCTGGTTTACACCTACATATATTGTTCAGTGAATAACAGAACTTGTCTGGCAACGGTGGGAGGAGGGCAGGTTCCGAGAATTGTTTCTCTTGGTCCTGCCCAGTCGGATACCTTTCATGCTAATGGGCTATTCCCTCGGCCATGGTGAAGGCTTTATCCATGTCAGGCAGATGGGTGATTTCAGGGACCACCTGGATATAGCGAACCTCCCCTTGCCGGTCGACAATGATAATTGAACGGGAGAGGAGCATGAGATCATCGATAAGCAAACCAAGAGAGCGCCCGAACTCCCCTGTTTTATAATCACTCAGATATGTCATATCGGTCAGACCTGACTCTTCGGCGAAGCGTTTCTGGGCAAAAGGCGTATCCCGGCTTATAGTAATTCGTTCTATTTCAGGAGACATCTCATCTCCTTCTTCCGCCAGATAGTGGGTCTGGGCTTCACATACCTCGGTATCCAGAGAAGGTACCAGGCTGAGGAAGAGGATCTTTCCCCTCTTTTTAGAGAGGTCCACTTCGGACATGGTCATGGAATTTGTCAGCATTTCCGAAGGGAGTTCCTCCCCTACCTCAATCGGAGTACCCAGTAAATCATGGCTTGTGCCTTTCATGGTGACCGATTCCCCGGGATTGACCGATTTCTCAACCATGGGCGCTTCAGAAGAAGGACCATATAAAGAAGAACAGCCTGCCGTAAAAAGAATAAGGATCAGAATGCTTAAGCACTGCTTACATGTTGGTATCTTCATCACCGGCCTCCTGGATGAAAAAGAATGAGAATATCCTTGTCATTTTATTGACGAGGACCTTTAATTTATTGACAGTTCGTCCCATCCCCACGGCATGCGGAAGGATATTGTTCAACAGTAAGAATTGTAGGGTTAGAGTTAAGATTAAGCAAGTTCAATCTGCCTGAAATTATAAAATATTTGAAAAGCCATCTCTGGGTGGTACATCTCCAGGTGCTGGATAAAATTTACCCCTGTTACTCATAGTCTCTTGTCTTCTGGTTTACTATGAGGTCTCCCCTCCAGATTTCTGTTTTACCTTGACAGGATTTCGTTTCCCACCTAAGCTGGCCTCGCTGTCACCGACTCTTGACTGTAAATTGCCAAGAGGATAAAAACTTGATCGCTGCATACCCACTGAAGTATGAAAATTCTGCTCATCTATCCTTATTGTCTCGAGGACCGCACCCGGGATGACGATGTCCGCGTCCCTCCCATTGGCCTGTATTATATTGGCGCCCTTCTCCTTGCCAACGGACACAGGGTGGAAATTCTGAATCTCCATGGCAAGGAGGGAAAGAAAGGGCAGATCAGACAGTTGTTGAGGGACTGGAAGCCCGACATATTAGGCTTCTCCATACTCCATGCCAACAGGTGGGGAGGCCTGGAAGTCGCCGGGATGGCAAAAGAAATTAATCCTGAAGTGAAGATAGTTTTCGGAGGGATAGGAGCGACGTATCTCTGGAATCATCTTCTCAGCCATTTTAAACAAGTTGATTTCATTGTTCTTTCTGAGGGAGAACATACTTTTTTGGAACTTGTTGAACATGTCTCCAAAGAAAAGAATGAGGACCTCGTCGATGTAAACGGTATAGCTTACCGGTGCGAAGGGAAACCTTTTAAGACCCCGGAGAGACCGTTTATTGAAGATATCGATCAACTGCCTGATCCTTCCCGCTATTTTGTTTATCAACATGTGGTTTCTTCAAGGGGATGTCCCTGGAACTGCAAATTCTGCGGCTCCCCCGATTACTGGAAAAGAAGGGTACGGTTCCATTCTCCCGAATATTTTGCAGGTCAATTGGAAAATCTTAGCAAGAACGGGGTTAATTTTTTCTATATATCAGATGACACCTTCACCCTTCGCAAAGACAGGGTGATCGCTATCTGCCAGGAGATTATCCGGCGCGGTCTCGAAATTACCTGGTTTGCCATTTCCAGGGTAAATTGTGTCGACGCCGACATCCTCTACTGGATGAGAAAAGCGGGCTGCATCCAGATAAGCTACGGCGTGGAAAGTGGCTCAGAACAGATAAGAGAAAACATACTCAACAAACAGCTGGAGGTTGAAGATCTCAAGCGCGCGTTTGCGTTAACCAGCAGTTACGGCATCCTGCCCCGGGCCTATTTTATTTATGGCTCCCCAGGGGAAAATGCAGAAACGATTCAGCAGTCCCTTGACCTCATGGATGAGATCAGGCCTCTTGGTGCGGTTTTTTACATACTGGATATCTTCCCCGGAACAGCCCTTTATTGTGATTATCTGCAAAGATCAGGGAGCAGTGAAGATTTCTGGCTGCAGAAGATAGAAGACATCATGTACTTTGAAACCGACGATTCACTGAATCAGGAAATGATCCTTGATTACGGCCGCAGGCTGCGGGATGGATTTCACCGTCGTCTGGCTGGATATGTAGACAGTATTGATCTCGTGGACCTGGAAGAGCTCTACCCGCATCATGCCGATTTCCTGAACAGGCTCGCTCTCACCTTTACCCATGGGGATTATGCCGGCATAGAGGCAATATCCGGAAAAGAAGCGATAGCGGAAGAACTCCTCCGGAAAAGTCTCAGGTATCATCCCCTGGAACGGGCTTACCTGGGTCTGGGAATAAGCAGGCAGAAAAAAGGACGCTATCAGGAATCAGCGGAAGTCCTGGAGGAAGGGATACAGCATTTCGCCGAGTCCAAATCGTTAAACTGCAGTCTGGCCATAAGTTACATGAATCTTGGCAGATTCAGAGACGCCCTGACTATTCTGGAGAAATTCGAGGATTTCCCGGAAGTTGCCCCGCACCTGGATATCTGCCGCCGGGTTCTGGGTATTAAAACCACCGGTAAGACAGCAACCAATCGGCAGCATGAGGATTAGCTGCTTTGCAGAACCTGGTTTTCGGAAGCGATCTTTGCTGAGCCCATGTTAAAATACAGGCTGATAGTCAAAGAAGTGGCGGGTCTCCAACTTCCGATAGGTATATGTTTCTCCCCTGGCCACAAAAGAATTGGTTATGGCACCATTAGCGGTGAAACGTACACCCTCCAGGAATTCACCATCGGATATTCCGGTGGCGGCAAAAGCCACCTCGCGTGAACGGCTGAGATCCTCCACCCGGAATATCTTACCGTAATCGGTTATTCCGCATTTTTCCGCTTCCAGACGATCACGGTCATTTTCGTAGAAGATCTTTCCTTCAAAATATCCCCCGAGACATCTGATCGCCGCGGCGGCAAGCACACCTTCAGGGGCATAGCCGTAGCCGATGTAGAGATCGGCTTTCTCACCGGTGGCCGCGGCGAGACATCCGGATATCTCCCCTTCTTCTATGAGCCGTATTCTGGCTCCGCAGCTCTGTACTTCCCTGATCAACTGCTTGTGTCTGGCCTGATTCAGGATGCAGACCGTGACATTTTCGGTATACTTTCTCAGGACCCTGGCCACCCTTTTAACATTGATATTTATGGGCTTGTTGATATCAATCACCTGACCGGCTTCCGGACCGACCACGATCTTATACATTGTCAGGTTTGGTACCGATTGAATGGAATCACGGGCGGCGATAACGGCAAAAGAAGTTGAATTGTTCCTGCCGGCTGCTGCGGCGTGATGCGCCTCCAGGCCCACGGCCATAATATCCTTATCGGGACCTCCTTTGCCAAGCTTCTCCGGCAGTCTGGACGTTTTGTCCCTTCTGATGAAACGGTCATTTTTAACCAGTCCGTTAACCTGCAGGCGGTTCAAAGTCTTGGCTATGGCCTGCCTGGTGCTGTTCAAAATCTCATCGGCATTGCCCAATCCCTGGAAGCGGGCTGCGGTAAGTGCGGCAATTTCCGTAGCCCTCACTATTTCCAGGCCGTAGTTAACGTCTGTCGTTTGTGAATTCATTTTTTCCATATAAGGGTCTGAGGATCAAATGCTGCTGTTTAGAATGTTGAGGAGAACGATCGGTCTCAAGTTGGTGTCTCATAGCCCCCGGAGCTGGGCCAATAGCTTTTTACTGTTCTTTTTCATCTCCTTTCCTCTGATGGTATCCTTAATTTTCATGGGCTGACGGAATTCATCGATTAATTCTATATCCAGAGGGACGGACTCGAGCTTCATTTCTGCCTCCCTGATCTCTTCCGGGGTCGGGAGAATGATTCCGTAAAGCTGATGCGGAGTCTGCACCAGAGCATGGCCCCGGTTGTAGTACGCTGCCGCAAATCCACCGTCGACGTTGATGGCTACCCCGTCTTGGCTGGCCATCTGTTTGCCCTTGGTATAATCCACAGGGGTGTGCCCGAAAATCACGCGCTCTACCCCGAACTCCTCTTTGAGTTTCTGCTTGAAAGAATCTTTCTGGAGATTCTGCTCCCAATAGAGGGTCCTCTCCTTATGCGTTTCTTTGTCAATCAGGAAATAGCGTTCAAAAGTCTTCATGGCATGTTTGCCGAAGAAAGGTGACTTGGGTCCGCACCAGAGGTAAAAGAAGAGAGCCTGCTGATCCTCCTTCTGTTTCTTGCCACTCAGATATTTTCTGCCCGCTTCTTCAATAGTTTCCTGGATAAAATCCAGCAGCACCCTCCCCTTTCGACCGAGGAATTCCTCAAACTCCCCCTCCCTGGTGGAAGGAACCAGGGCGTGGATATTGAGAAAATTGTTGTGGATGTGATATGTTTTGCCGTTTTTGAAAAAATAGGCAAAAAGGCGTTTGAACTTGCGGTTGGTCTGAAACTGCTGGACTAGATCCTCGACTACTTCCGTTTCTTCCGGGGTCAATTCCTGGGGTTTATCCAGATTGAGTGTAGGGAAATATGTATCGTTAAGGCCGCCTGTTTCTCCGTCTCGGAGCATTTCTGCCAGACGACTCAGCCAGAGCCGGCTTTGCATTTCGTACTCCGGATGACGTTTTATGGTTTTTTCCTCCAGCTTGAACTGGATTATGGTCAGGGCCTTTTCCATGCTTTTGCCCTTGTCGGTTCTGGCTTTAAACTTGCCGGTTACCTTGTCAGGGGGGTAAGTCTTTTCGGCAAAGGAGGCTAGTTTCGAGCTGTCAAACTGGAGGCGTTCCATTAATTCAAAATGGTCATAACGGCAGGTAATGCGAATAGCCTCCACTATCAGGGAGCGGTTTCCGGCTGCCGCCCCCAGCCAGAGGATGTCGTGATTTCCCAGGACGTAATCGACAATATGGCGATAAAAGGAAGAAGCAAGGATTCTGATAATTTTGTCTGGCTGGGGACCCCGATCGAAAACGTCTCCCAGAACCTCGATCCTGTCCAGTAATACCCTGCCGATGGCCCTGCTGAGGTGGGCTATGAGGCGATCGGCAATGATCTCCTCTTCGAAAATGGGATCTGGAACGGGAAGATCGGAAAGCAGCCTGTTTATGGAAGTGTAGAAAGCTGGAGAAAAAATATCTTCAGTATCATAGAGGATATTGGCAAGTTTGTACTTCAATACCTCGACCAGGCAAAGAATGACGTCCTGGCGGTCCATGGGGACCTTGTCATCTTCCATATAGGTTTTCTTCCTGATAATCCTGGCCAGATATTGAATTTTCGAGGTACTGAAAGTGTTGGGCAGGGCTTCGCGACAGGTTTGATAAAGCATGCCGAAACGTCCGCGGAGAATGGATTTGAACCGTTCACCCTCACCATGCAGGTCACTTATCCACAGGGTAGTGGGAATATTGGAATTGAGTTCGTTTTCCAGCCGTAACAACTTTTCTATCAGGCTGTCTATGTCACCGGCTTGAACATGATTACCGGAGTTGCCAGTTGATCCGGTGCTGACTTCAACTGTTTTGAGAGGTTTCATCATTGCTCCTTTCTTCCGTTTCCAGC
>JBEPXR010000063.1:0-9621 GCA_041641775.1 Desulfobia sp.
GCTGCTGCCCTCCTGAAAGCTGTCCCGGGAAGGCATTCACCTTATCCGAAAGACCCACTTTGTTAAGAAGCTCCATGGCATAATCATTCCTGGCGACCGGCCTCTCCCCGAAGCTGAGAGGCAGCAGAATATTTTCGATAACGGTGAGAGTGGGAATCAAACTGGCAAATTGGAAAATGAAACCGATTTTCTTGTTCCGGAGCCGGGCGAGTTCCCGGTCCGGAAGCTGCCAGTTGCCAATTCCGTCTATGAAGACCTCTCCCTTATCAGGTCTGGTCAAGCCGCCGATAAGGCTGAGAAGCGTCGTTTTCCCTGAGCCGGAATGGCCTAATATAACTATGAAGTCACCTCGGGCAACGTCGAGGCTGACATCATCCACTGCAAAAAAAGGCTGACTGTCAGATACATACTTTTTGGTCAGGTCCTGGCATCTGATAAGCATAGTTTTTCTATAACCACCTTAAAATACAGGATTATAAATAATAATCCCTTCAAGTTAATCCCGCACATAAAAGTATAATATACCAGGAAAAAAATAGTGGCACAACGTAGTATATGTGTTATATTATATATTAAATAACTAAAGTTTTATTGCGGGTCTCATCAGTTAGATCTGCAATAATCCTGGCCAAAGGAAGAACTCCTTAACCAAATTAACATTAATCGAGGAGGAAAACATGAAAATTATGAAGAAATTGGGATATAAGACCCTGGTCGCAGCAGTCGCTCTCGGCTTGACAGGGGCGGCACAAGCCGCTGATTACAAAGGCACTGCCTATGTTGCCGGCATGGGAGGACATTTTGCTGAAGCAGACTTCACCATTGATCCCTCGGACTCCAAGCCAATCAAAGTAAAGGATCTGGGCATGGTGATTATAGGTGACGGTTACAGTCACCCCACCCATGATGCCCGCATCGATTACAAAGATCGCAACACCATGTTCTGGTCCACTTACAAGATTGATGCTGACGCCGACGCCCTTCATATAGGCAAATCAGATCTTAAGACAGGAGATGTCGTCAAAGACCAGAAGGTTCCTGTTCCTAAGCAGGTAGTAAACGACTCCAAAAACTACTGTGCCTCCGGGCAGACCGAGGATTATTTTTTCCCAATCGCCATGACCAACCCCGGTTTCATTACTGTGGCCCGCAAGGATGATCTGAAAGTGGAACACCAGGTTTTTATTGAAGGAACCGAAGCCGACCCGGGCGTACCGTACAAGTACATGCACGGTGTCACCTCTCCTGATATGAGTGAGATGCTCATTACCATGAACGAATCCGACAATAAATCACTGAAAGAGTATGGCACCACCATCGGCAAGATGCATATGGTTGTCCTCGATACTGCTGCCCTCGAAAAGGGAAAAATAAAGGTACTGCGCAAAGGTACGGCTGACGGCAACTTCAAATCCACCATCAGCTTCCGCCAGTACTATTCCCCGGATGGCAAGTATATCGCCAACGCCACCGGCGACATCCTTTTTATCATTGATGCCAAGACCCTGGAAGTCATTGACGCGGAAACCGTTGGAATGCATGAGCAGCTCCATGATGCAATCTTCACTCCGGACGGCAAATATGTAGTGGCAACCTCCCGCACCAAAAGGATCTCTCCGGATTGCCTGGACCGTACAAAGCCAAAACCCGGTGAATTTCTCATGGATGGCCACCTGAAACTCTACGATGTCGAGGCCAAAAAATTCATCGGCAAATCCTCTTCCACCTGTCTGAAGTGCCATGACGAACAACTCGGAACCGGCGATTTCGCTGTTCATGCAGTCCTCTGCGGTCTTGACGTTAACTGGAAATAATGGCATAAAGAAACTGCAACACCTTTGACCGATAGACAAACCGGGGGGCTGCTGCTCCCCGGTTTTTTTTCGTATTCACAAGCTCCCTGTCCTTTTGTATCCCTATCAGCCTGAAATAAACAGGCCCAAGAAACAATGCGCCGGACCAACGTCTATTCAATAAGTGCTATTGCCTGGAAAACAGTCGTCCGCAAGCTTTTCAGGAATATAGTCCTCGTCCTTGCCGTCTCCCTTCTGGTAGCGCTTCTCGTTTTTGCATTCCTCTTTAACAAGGCGGTGGAGGAAGATATCGACACGGCGACAATGCGCTTGGGAGCGGAGATAGTCATCGTCCCCCCGGAAGCAAAATCACTGGCCGAGGAATTTATTCTGGAAAGTTCCAGAAAGACGTTTTACATGGATAAAGGGGTTCTCGATTCTCTGGCGGGTCTCGAAGCAGTAAAAAAGATGACCCATCACATTTACCTGGACACCCTGGCTTCCGGCTGTTGCAGCATTGATGCCGGACAGGTAGTTGTCATCGACTCCGACAAAGATTTCATCATAAGTCCCTGGCTCGAAGAGGGGCCGGAAAAACTGGACAGCGGTGAGGTTTACGTCGGCAGCTATGTCTACGAATATCTGGGCCTGATCGACACAGCCACTCTTTTCGGCCAGGGAGTTAAGGTAGTCGGGCACCTTGAAAAGACAGGCACCGGGCTCGATCACGGCATTTTCATGCGCAAGGACGATTTGGACAAAGTAGCCGAATCCGCCCTCGGAGATTACCGGCATGACAAAATTTCAATAATCTTTCTCAAACTCAAAGAAGGCTACGATATCCGCGAGGTAGTCGCCGAAATACGCGACATCAATCCCCGTCTGGGCATCATGACCAGGGGCAACATCGGAGCTGACGTTCGTTCCACCCTGATGGATATCATCAGGATCTTTTCAGTAACCATACTCATATCTTCACTTCTGGCCATTCTGCTGGCCTGGTCCACGTTCATCGCCCTGGCCAACGAACGGAAACGGGAAGTCGGCATCCTGCGGGCCCTGGGAGCCAGACAGACCCACATCGTCAAGATGTTCCTGACCGAAGCATTGTTTATCAGTTTTATAGGCGGCCTTATCGGAATCGGCATCGGGCACTATCTTATTTACCATCTGGCCGGAGACTTCCATCTGTTAAGCAAACTGGGGGCTGTGGCCGGCTTCAATCTGCACAATGTGCTTTTCAGCCTGATCGGGATGGGATGCGGTATTATTGCCTGTCTGCTCGGAGCTGCCATACCGGTTTACCGCCTGGCCCGCCTCGAGCCTCTCCTCGCCATTAAGGAAGAATAGATACAGAGCCGCACCGCCTCGACAGTACCAGCTCATCTCTCTTTTTTCCGGGAATAAAAGGACTACTTTTGACTCAGGAAGAGCCAATCCGCCTGAGACTCTCAATCACGGCAGTTGTGGGGGAGGGAACGATGAATATACTTCATTTTGACTTTCTCGATTATCTTCGGGTCAGGAGAAAAAGGCAGAGCCGGTGGAAGGGGAACAGGCAGGATATGACTTTTGGAAAAAGGGGTGCGCTCCACCTGGCGGTTATACCCTTCCACCATGAGCATTTCAAGGTTTACGGTATCGAGGATATTGTACGCCAGCAAGGTTTCGAGTGCTTTGGCGTTACCGGTATTCTGGTATTCATACCAGAGATAGACGGCGAAAAGACCGTCAACCCCGTCCAGGTCACCCCGGTCCATTCCCAGCTGTTTCTCGCAGTTCTTGAGACCCCCTTTTATCCCCAGCCCGCGCAGCACGTAGCGCAGATCGATATGGGCATGGGGAAGGATGGTCTTGAAGTATCGTTCGATGACCGGCACGTCGAAACATTTGCCGTTAAAAGTGACCAGCACATCGTATTCAAAAATGTCGATCTCGAAATCTGCCAGATTGTCGCCGTTTACGTAACAGCGGATATCCCTGCCGTCGTAAAGAGTGATAGCCGTAATGGTGTTCTCGAATCCTTCCCATGGGGCGGTTTCGATATCAAGATACGCAGTCCTGTCGCGAAAATGGGGAAATATCCTCCACTGCTGATGTGCTGGTAAACGTTCAGTAAAGTAGGCCGCATCTTTCTGAAGTTTGTCCCTGGCCTCCTGCAGCCGGCCTTGGAAAAACTCCTTTTTTGTCCTTGAAAGATTCGGATCGTTGCTCAGCAAAAAATCTTCCCAGCAAAGCACGCCCTTATTCCATAAAGTTATTTCTTTTTTGGGGCCTATTCCCTGGAGATGGATAAAGGTATTTTCAAGCATGCCAGTTTCACCTGCGCAGTGTCTCCCGCCGAAGGGTTGAGAGGAAGAGCAAAAACGTAGCAACCACTTCCAGCGCCTCTTCTCCAAAAAAACTTATACTTGGACCCAGGGTGAGCATGTTTTTATCGAAACTGATAGTTGCCAGGTAGCAGAAAGTACCGGCCATGAAATACCTGCCGGCATGACTGTTCAAATATTGAATGGAAATCCCGGGGAGACGGTGATAGTTGCGAAGCAGGAAAAACAGGTAGACAAGCCAGGCGACAGTCAACATGATGTCGCGTCCCATGCCGCTCCCCATCAGGATAACGGGATCGGGCAGAGGGAAATCCTCAACATCCACTTCACGTAAAATGGCGCTCAAAAATACCAGAAACAGGAATCCGAAAGGGAAGGTTTTTTCACCCTTATCCTCTCCCCCCATGCGAATTAAACAAACCAGCATAGCGGCTGAAAGAAAAAACACCTGTGTCCATTCAAGCAGATGATTCTCGTCGGCAATAGCCGGATTATATAACCAGAGATACCAGAGACCGGAAAGCCCCCCTGTAATCACACCCATTACCAGGAGATTGTATCCCGTCCGTTTTAACTTCATTAAAATGTTTATCCTTTACAGATGATAAAACTCTCCACTGTTCTTGCTCCTACCTTCAACAGAGCACCTAACAGTCCTTCATTACTTTATTGCGCAGAACTGTTGTCGATAACCTTGAAAGCACTATCTGTTTTACAGCCCGGCGGATTTTCCTGGGTAAATCTCAAAATAATGCATCTGGAATTTTTCTGCCAAGATAAAACCAATTTAAATAATTCGGAGTGAATACCAGTAAAGAAAACCAGGGCAATCAACCAGTTCAGAAGGATTGCACGGAAGTTCCGTATGTAAAGGTCGGTAAGGACATATTTGTTTTGACATTGTAATTCCGGGAGGATTACTCGTATAATATAGAGAGCATTTCTGTCGAGCTGATGGCCCTCAACCAATCCGATTCGAGGCACAACCTGCCTGTTTCCACTGCTAAAAAAGGAGTTGAAAATGAAAATATATAATTTTTCTAAAATCTTATGCCTGGGGATAGCCCTTACCTGTGTATCATGCGCAATGCCGGAAAGCAAAACCGGACAGGGCGGGGTATACGGCGCGACAGGTGGTGCCGCCGCCGGCGCCATCATTGGCCAGGCGGCCGGAGGAGATACGGAATCCACTCTTATCGGCTCCGCCATCGGAGCGGCTGTCGGTGGTCTGGCAGGTGCCGGAGCAGGCAGGATGATGGATAAACAGGAAAGAGAAATGCGGGATGCCCTGGCCGACTCCGAAGCGGCAGCTGTTCGCCGGGAAGGAGATCTCCTTGCGGTCAGTTTGAAAGGAGATGTCACCTTTGATCACGATTCAGCCACGGTTCAGCCGGGTCTCTATGACGAGATCGACAGGATCTCCAATGTCCTTCTTCAATATCCGCAAACCGTTATCCTGGTCGAAGGCCATACTGACAGCACAGGCAGCGAAAGCTATAACATGGATTTGTCACGACGGCGTGCCCAGGCGGTGAAAAACCTGATAGTGGAACGAAACATATCCTCGAACCGGATAGAAACAAAGGCCTATGGCGAAAGCATGCCGGTTGCCAGTAATGATACCGAGGCAGGAAGAAGGATGAATCGACGTGTGGAAATTAAAATCGCTCCCAGGCAACAGCAAAATAGACGATGAATGCTTCCGGCTCCAGGTTGCCATCCTTCTTCAAGAAGTCCCAGGTAGTTACTGGATGAGACGCCGCTTCATGACCGCCAGGCCCAGATAGCCGAATACCAATATGAATGCCAGCAGGTAGCCGAGATTAAAAATAGGGTTGGATTCCATGGCCCCTATGCAAAGGAAGCGGGTCAGTTCCACCAGATGGTAGAGAGGAAAAACGAGGGAGAATATGCTGGCCCATTCGGGTATCCCTGATATGGGGAAAAAGGTTCCTGAAAAGAGAAACATAGGGGTAATAAACAGAAAGATCGGCAGGTTAAACATGTCGATAGTCGGGATAATACCGGTAAAGAACATGCCGATGGAGCCGAAAGCCAGACCTCCCAGAAAGGCAAGTGGAATGCAGAACAGTGCGGCCGGATAATTCGCAAAGCCGATGGGTATAAGCACGGCGAGCATAATCGTCACCGCAGCCATGGCCTTGGTCGCGGCCCAGACGATCTCGGCAACGATAATTTCCTCGATGCTAACCGGTGTAGCCAACATGCCGCTAAAAGTATTCTGATAGTACATTCGCACGAAAGAGGTGTAGGTCGTTTCGAAAAACGAGTTCCACATGCAGGCCGTAGCCACCAGGGCCGGGGCCATGAACGCGGTATACGTAAGCTGCAAACCGGCATAGCTTACCCCGCCGATGAGCCCTGAAAAGCCGAGACCAAAGGCCAGGATATAAAATCCCGGTTCAAGCAGCGGCACGATAAAATTGACTTTCCAGATCCGGCGGTAGGTGACCAGGTTTCTGACCCATATGTGGCGGAAGCGCAGGGATATGTCTCTGAGATTGACCCGGCTCATTCACGCAGCTCCCTTCCCGTCAACCGCAGAAAAACATCCTCCAGGTTGCCGGCCCGAAAGCGGCAGGATTCCACGCAGAACTTGTCGCGGATAAGACTCTCCAGCTCTCCGCGCGGCTCGGCATAGATAATGAGCCGCTCTCCAAGATCGTCATGCCTGACAGCATGATCCCGGATATAATTCCTGAGATTTTCACCCGGCTCTTCGATCTCGATAACGCTCTCCGCCGCATACTCCTCGATCAGATCTGACGGCCGTCCTTCTGCGATAATTTTGCCGTGATCGATGATTGCCAGCCTGTTGCACAGACTTTCAGCCTCATCCATGTAATGGGTGGTAAGTACCGTGGTCAAACCGCGTTTTCTGAGGGCCAGAAGCCGATCCCAGACCTGGTGTCTTGACTGGGGATCAAGCCCTATTGTAGGTTCATCGAGAATAAGAAGTTCAGGCTCGGCCATCAACGCCCGGGCCAGTTGAAGACGCCTCGCCAGGCCCCCGGAGAGCTGCATGACCTTGGCGTTGCGCTTCCCGGCCAGGGCGAAGAAATCGAGCAGTTCCTCGGAGCGCCTGCGGGCAAAGTCCTTATCCATTTCAAAATAACGGGAATAAAGGAGGAGATTCTGCACCACGGTCAAATCGGGATCCAGGGTATTCTCCTGTTGGCAGACACCCAGCTGAGAGCGGATCTTGCGCCAGTCGTTTCCGATGTCCATACCGAAGACGTTCATTCTCCCGCCGTTCAGGGGGGAAATGCCGTAAATCATGCGGATGGTTGAGGTCTTGCCGGCACCGTTAGGACCGAGCAGGGCGAAGAACTCTCCGCGTTCCACGGTAAAATCAACCTCGTCGACCGCAGTGAACTGTCCGAACTGCTTTACCAGTTGCTGCGCCTCAATGATACCCATGATGTATCTTTCATTGTATTATATCCATCTGGTGGCAGGTCTTTACTCCTGCGTTCGGCACGAAAAAGAGTTCGACCGCCACTAAAAAGTGGTCACCTTCAGATTTCAGGTAGTTTAATTTTACGCTTTTTTCCGGATCGATTTCAACATCGATTCTTTTTTTCCGAACTAAACGGCCTTATGGCCAAAAATGGAAAAGTCCTATCTCGCTTTTAATTTTCTTGCCTTTCCCACTCAGCCAGGCCTAAAATTTACATAGGTTAAATACCGTGATATAAAGCCAAATCAGTCGGAAAAGCAGAGAGGAAAGATCTTCTCTGCTTTTTATGGGATAAATCCCGATAAGGGACCAATACTGTAGAAAAAAATGGTCGGGAATTACTTATGAGATTGAAATTGAATACCTTGTTTTTTTATAGTGCCGTGGCCCTGATATCCATAAACTGTTTTTTATACAGTCCACCCCTTCATGGGCAAACTTCAGACAGTCCCTTAAGTTCTCTTCGCTGCGGTAGCAATATTGTCAGTTTGGGTGACAGGATATACGAGGTGAGAGAGTTTTGCGGCGCGCCGGATTATACGGATAGATGGCTGGAAGAGAGAATAGTGAGGGATTTCTCCAACCCCTGGGCCAAAAGACGGAGGAAATTTGACAGGGCCAGACAGCCGTTTTTGACAAAGAAGTATGTCACCGTCGAGGAGTGGACATATCGGGGAGGAAATACAAGATTTACAAGATACCTCATATTTGAAAACAGCATACTCCAGGAAATTTATATCGGCAACTGACCTTGGAAAAAAATTGCAGAAAGTGTAACAGTGAATCCCCTGAAGCTCACAGATCAACAACGGCCGAACTACCATCCACGCCATAATATGAGATAGACATTCATGAAGAACAGCTTCACGTTTCATTCTCCGGTTACCGCCCATTTCGGGCCCGGCAGCAGAAAGCTGCTCACCGGCCTGCTGTTCGGTTTCGATCGGGTCGGGGTGGTTTCCGGCGGCACCACACTGGACAAGAGTGGTATGGGGGAGTATCTGGCCACTGTTCTGGAGTCCAAAGATAGCCACCTCTTCACCGAAGTGGAGCCTAACCCCTCCATTGAGACAGTGCGCAAAGGGGCCGAGTTCTTCCGGAGAAATGACTGCCAGGCTGTGGTGGCGGTCGGGGGCGGTTCGGCCATGGATGCGGCAAAGGCTATGGCCGGTTTGGCCGTAAATGAAGGGACGTTCGAAGAACTCATGGCCCTGGACCGTTTACCGGTCACCCCCCTGCCCGTCATTGCCTTTCCCACAACCTGCGGCACCGGCAGTGAGATGAACCACTATGCCATCATCACCGACCCGGTCCAAAAAGACAAGGTCAACTTCTCGGCTGCAAACACCTTCCCCGAGCACGCCATCCTCGATCCGGAACTTCTAAACTCCCTGAGCCCGGAACTGGTGGCTGCCACGGCCTTTGATGCCCTGACCCATGCCCTTGAGGGCTATATCTCCCTGCGGGCCAATCCCTTTTCCGATCATCTTGCCCTGGCGGCCATGGAGCGGATTATCGCCGCCCTGAGCGGGAACCGGAATCTGAAAACACCGGAATGCCTGGCCGAACTCCTCTACAGCTCGGCTCTGGCCGGAGTGGTCATTCTCCACACCGGCACTACCCTGCTTCATGCCCTGGGATATTACCTCACCAACCACAAGGGCATCCACCATGGCACGGCCAACGCCGTCCTTCTTCCAGCCTTCCTCAGCATGCTGAAGAACGGCGAAGTGAAAAAGTACGAGGTTATAGCCGGTCTCTTTGACCGTTATGACTTCCGGACCAGGAAAATACTGGAAAGGTTCGCCCGCCCGACTTCCCTCACCAGTCTGCTTGATGACGGGGAACTCCAGATCATGGTCGATTACGCCGTCGAGAAGAAGAACAGCGCCGTTACTCCGTTTCCGGTTGATCCGGGAAAGATTGCGGCCGAACTTGCCGGTCTTCTCTCAGCAGGGTGACGGGGCTTTGGAAACCGCCCTGGGCGGAGATCAGGCAAAAATTACGGGTTATCCAT
>JBEPXR010000063.1:9631-10415 GCA_041641775.1 Desulfobia sp.
ACTTGCCGATTGTTCCGGATAGAATATTTGTAAGAATTTTCTGGTCTTTTGCTTTTCTTTAGAGAAGGCAGATTTTGCAAATTTGTCGAAATCGCAATGAAACCTGTTCAATAACCAATGAAATATTAACCTGCTAGGAGAAATGAGAACTGCAAAAGCGGGACAGGGAAACGAAAATTGAGTAAGCGTACCCAACATAAAAAAGACAATCTCAGTCGGGTTTATCTGGTGGCTCTTGCCACCGGCGGCATGGTCGGTTGAAGAGTGGTTCTCGCATCCGTTCAAACACCGACGGTTCTACGAAGAGTTTCCCATATCCGGCTGGTCATGACCTCCACTGGCTTTCTCCAGATCTCAACTTCCAGACCAGGTTCCCACAATTTCTAATTCTTAATAAATTACCTACCCCGTAATAGCCACAGAGGGCCTGAGCACAGGCTGCCTGGTTCAGGTTGATATTCAGACTATCTGGATAACTTTCGTAAATGGAGGAAGAAACTGGGGTGAGACTTTTGAGACTTTATGGATGACTGGGTGATTACTATGAAGACGATTGAGGATTTTCGCGAAAGACAGCGAGGAACACTTCAAATTGTGTTTTTCATCAATACCATCATGTTTCTGGTTATTGTGGTGGCCGCCCTTTATGCAGACTCAACATCACTTCTGGCAGATGGCATAGATGACCTGGGAGACGCCTTGACGTATGGCCTCAGCCTGTATGCGGTTTCAAGGGATAATGCCGCCAAGGCCAGGGTCGCCCTGTTCAAGGGCGGTCTGATTT
>JBEPXR010000064.1:0-10407 GCA_041641775.1 Desulfobia sp.
TCCATGAGCATTTCAGAGAGCATCAGATATTCCGGATAGATCATTATCTGGCCAAGGAGACCGTCCAGAACATTCTGATGTTTCGTTTCGCCAATGCCATCTTTGAGCCGGTCTGGAATCGCAGCTATGTAGATTACGTGGGAATAATCGCCGCGGAAGAGGTGGGAGTGGGGCACCGTGCCGGGTATTATGAGGAGGCGGGGATAATCCGGGATATGTTTCAGAATCATCTTATGCAGCTCCTTGCTCTGACCGCCATGGAGCCGCCCTCGGTTTTTGAGGCTGACCGGGTTCAGGATGAAAAGGTCAAGGTTTTTCGCTCCCTGAAACCGTTTTCTGAGTTCAGTCCCGAAGAAAATCTGATTCTGGGTCAGTACAGTGATTCGAAAGACGGGAGTCTGCCGGCTTACCGGAAGGAAAGGGGCATCGCCGAGGATTCAAGGACCCCCACCTTTGCCATGCTTCGCCTGTTCATCGACAACTGGCGCTGGCGGGGTGTGCCCTTTTACATGTCTTCCGGCAAAAGACTGGCCCGCAAGGACACGAGGATCGTCATCCAGTTTCGGGCCGTGCCCCTTTCCATGTTCAGATATCTTCTGGGTGAGGATATCCCTGCCAACCGCCTGACATTGAGCATCTATCCCAATGAGGAGATCAACCTGACTTTTCAGGCCAAGAAACCGGGCCAGAAGGTCTGCATGCAGTCGGTCAGCATGGATTTCTCCTATGGCGACAAGTCGTTTCTGATGGACGGTTATGCCAGGGTCCTCCATGACTGCCTGGAGGGCTACCATATGCTGTTCTGGCGGCAGGACGGTGTCGAACAGACCTGGGCTTACCTCGATCCGGTTCTCGAAGAATGCGATATCTGCGCCCAGCGGGACAGGTATCTTCATTTTTACCCTTCGGGAAGCTGGGGACCGGAGGAAAGTATGCCCTGGATGAGCAGGATAATGGGTAATGAGATCAGCTGAGGGGGCAGCCCACTGTTTTGATAGCCTTGAAGCGGCCAGCCGAAGGCTGTGCGGGGAAATAGTGAGGGAGGCCGGGAAAACAGCGGCAGGCTTCGGGGATTTCAGGCTGGTTCTGGCCGGTGGCAGTACCCCCGGCCTGCTTTACGAGATGCTGGCCTCGGAAAGCAAGAACCCCGATATTCCCTGGTCCACTATTCAAATTTTCTGGGGGGACGAGCGCTTTCTGCCTCCGGATGACCCTGAGAGCAACTATTATCTGGCGGCACAAAGATTTTTAAACAAGGTGCCGGTGGCGCCGGAAAATGTCCATCGGATTCAGACCGGGGGGCTTACAGTACAGGACTCCGCCAGGCAGTATGATCAGCTGCTGCGGAAATTCGCCGGATCGGAGCGGTCGCTTTTTGACCTGACTATCCTGGGTATGGGGGAGGACGGACACACTGCTTCTCTTTTTCCCGGTCACCCGGTACTTAACGAGGAGTCAAGTCTGGTTGCCGCAGTGGAAGAGCCTGCCGGCAGCCCGCCGGTCCCCCGCATCACTCTTACTCTGGCCGGACTTGCCAGGAGCGCCCGGATATGTTTTCTTATTGCCGGCGCTCCGAAAAGGGCGATAATGGAGAAAATCAGGAGCGGCGGAGTCGAAAACATCTATCCGGCCGCCCGGGTCAAGGCCTCAGACCGACTTGACTGGTTCGCGGCCTGAATCGAAGCGAGGAAAACAATGCGAAAGCCCCAATCCATCGGTAGTCTGCTGGATGGTCTCATAGCAAGAAAAGAGTGGACCCACAAGTTCAAACTGCACCAGGTTTTTCTTTTCTGGACCGATGTAGTGGGCGAGGACGTGGCCCGCTGGGCCAAACCATCCATTATCCGGGGCCGGATCCTCTGGATTTCCGTGATTGATTCCGTCTGGATGCAGCAGCTTTATATGCAGAAGATTCTTCTTTTGGAAAAACTGAACGAAAGACTTCCCGGTTCCGGCTTCACTGATCTGCGTTTTCAGGTCGACTCCCAGCTGGCGTCCACCCCGCCTGATCCGGAAAAATTTGCCCGGAAAGGTAATTGGGAGCCGTCGCAGGAGGAACAGGAGGCTTTCAGAAAAGCGCTGGATACCATTCCAGATCCCGAGATCAGAGAGTCTCTGTTCAAATACTGGCATAAAGTCAAAAAAGTCAGGAGAAATCAGCGTAATTGAGTGAACCGCCAACCTACACGGTCTCCAGGCCCTCTGCAGGGGTTCTGCAGCTCAGCCTGCAGGGCGTCTGGACGATCGAGCACGAGATTCCGGGAGTCGATGAATTCCTGGACAGCCTGGATGAGAAGACAGAGAAGGTTTTGTTTGAAACCGAATCCATGATTACCTGGGACTCTTCACTGCCGGTTTTCCTTGACCAGTTTCTGCCGGTTCTTAAACTGAAGAAAATCAGGGCCGATCTCAATGGCCTCCCGCCAGGAGCACAAAAGCTTCTCCGGGTGGCAATGTTGAACAGGGGGAAGGAAAGAGAAGAAGAGGACGAGCCTTTTGCCCTGGCCAATCTGGTGGGCAATTATACGCTGGCCGGTTTTAAGCAGGCCGGTGACATGACGCTCTTCAGTACCAGTCTGATTCGCGATTTCACCCGGCTTCTGAGGGGCCGAGCCTATTTCCGTTTCCGGGACCTGCTTTATTTTATCCAGGACTGCGGGGCCAACGCTCTTCCCATTATAACGCTGATCGCACTCCTGGTGGGCGTTATCCTGGCCTTTGTCGGGGCGATCCAGCTGGAGATGTTCGGCGCCCAGATCTATGTGGCCAATCTGGTGGGCATTGCCATGCTTCTGGAGATGGGGGCCATGATCACCGGGATCATCATGGCCGGCAGGACCGGGGCTTCCTATGCGGCTCAGCTTGGAACCATGCAGGTTAACGAGGAGATAGACGCTCTCAGCACCATGGGGATCTCTCCCTACGCCTTTCTGGTTATACCCCGGATGCTTGCTTTGATACTTATGCTGCCCTTGCTCTGTATCTATGCCGATCTCGTGGGGATACTCGGAGGGGGATTGATCGGTGTAGGTCTGCTGAACCTGTCGGTTTCGGAATATTTTAACCAGTCCCTGGATGCCCTGAATTTCAGCCAGTTTGGCGAAGGGGTATTTAAAAGTTTTGTGTACGCTGTTCTGGTGGGCTATTCCGGCTGTTTTTACGGAATACAGTGCGGTCGCAGCGCTGCTGCGGTAGGTAGGGCGGCGACCTCAGCCGTGGTATCCGCTATTATCATGATCGTGGTGGCCGATGCCATTATGGTGGTTTTCTTTAATATTATGTAACCTGAGGCAACGGGTCAGTCTGCAGGGATCTGACCTTCGCCATGATAACCACGCCAGGATTTGCAATGAAAGTCGGGGCGCAAGGTGGAAAGTGAGTAGCGGAAACATGTTTTTATTACGTACTTGTCGATGGAATTTTCTCCGGGACAGACCCTGAAAGGACGAGTTTAGAGAAAACCGAGAACATTGAATTGGGAACTGAAATTTTAGATATGAAAAAAAGGCTCTGATCATGACCGATGACCAGACGGTTATAAGGGTCGAGGATTTGACCATGGCCTATGACGAGGAAGTCATTCAGCGAGATATCTCCTTTCAGGTCAGGAAAGGAGATATCTTCGTAATAATGGGAGGCAGCGGCTGCGGCAAATCAACTTTACTCCGGCACCTCATAGGTCTGCAGACTCCGGCCCACGGGAAAATCTACTATGAGGGACAGGACTTTGAGGAGATGTCCAGCGCGGAAAAGAGTCAACTGCTGAAGCGCATGGGTATCCTCTATCAGAGCGGGGCCCTGTGGAGTTCCCTGACCCTGGAGGAGAATATCTCCCTGCCGCTTGTCTATCACACTTCCCTTTCTTCCGAGATGATCAGGGAACTGGCTCTCTTTAAACTGAGCCTGGTCAGTCTCAGCGGTTATGAAGGCTTCTATCCCTCTGAAATATCCGGTGGGATGCGCAAAAGGGCCGCTCTGGCCAGGGCCATCGCCCTGGATCCCGAATTTCTCTTTTTCGACGAACCGTCAGCCGGACTTGATCCCATAAGTGCCAGCCATCTCGATGAACTCATTCTGGAGATCCGGGAGAGTATGGGGACGACCGTGGTCATGGTGAGCCACGACCTGGCTTCCATCTATACGGTGGCCAGCAATTCCGTCTTTCTGGACACTGCGTCAAAGACCATGCTGGCTACCGGTAAACCCAGGGAGCTATTGCGTGATACCGACAATCCGGTTCTTACCGCTTTTCTTTCCAGGGGGAAGGGCAAAGGGGAGGTCTGTCTGTTATGAGCAGAAAGGGGAGTCCTACCATCGTAGGATTTTTTGTCATCGGGGCCTTGACAGTGGCAGCCGCTGCAGGTGTCTTCCTGGGCAATATCGCTTTTGATGACGAACATGCCAATTGTGTTCTCTTTTTTCAGACCTCTCTGCACGGACTCAGCGAAGGGGCATCGGTAACTTACCGGGGCGTCAGAGTAGGCCAGGTCTCAGATATCGCCATCACCTTTGAGCCAGAAGCCAGCAAGTACAGAACACCGGTCTATGTAATCATCGACAGTGAAAACCTGGGACATCCCCCGGGTTTTAAAATCCTGGGGAAATCCAGTGAAAAACAGTTTCTCCAGGACATGATAGATCGGGGGCTCAGGGCGAAGCTCGAAATGAAGAGCCTGGTAACCGGACAGCTTTATATCGATCTTGATTTTTATCCTGAGACCCAGGTACGCCTGAGAGGGGTGGAAGGAGATTATCTGGAAATTCCTACACTGCCTTCACAGATGGAACAGCTTACCAAGGCCCTGGCTAACCTGGAACTGGATTCCCTTATTAACCGTGCGGTGGACGCCCTGGATAATCTCAATCATTTTCTGACCTCTGAAGAAACCGAAAGAATGGCCGGTACATTCTTCAGGACCATCGAACATCTGGACAGCTTGATTCTCAACGCGGATAAAAGTATTCCCCAACTGGTCAGCGATTTTGGGGAAATAGCTGAAAATATCAACCATGTCAGCGA
This sequence comes from Desulfobia sp., assembly GCA_041641775.1. Classification (GTDB taxonomy): domain Bacteria; phylum Desulfobacterota; class Desulfobulbia; order Desulfobulbales; family SURF-16; genus JAWLDV01. The sequence continues at coordinate 5,021 of JBEPXR010000064.1, forward strand.
GGAATTCACCCGGAGTCTGGAATCGGGGAGAAAGGAGCTGGGACCGGTCGCTGCCGATTTGCGAAAGACGCTGGCCAGTGTAGACGAGGCTGCGGCTGGTTTTGTCGCCGCTTCTGAAAACATCCGGAATATGACGGAACAGGACTCCCGGTTTTCATATGAACTGAACAATTCCTTGAAAGAAGTGGGCAAGGCCGCAGATGCGGTGCGGGGGTTGGCCGACCTCCTTCAGCGTAACCCGGAGCTTCTGCTTTACGGTCCCAGGGAGAAGAGAAAATGAAGTGGTGTCTTTCAGACAGATGGCGGCTGAGCCGGGTTATTATTCTCCTGGTTTTTCTTGTCAGTGGTTGTATAGGAAAGCCTTCTCCGGTCAGCAACTATTATCTGCAGGCGACGGCGGTTTCCTCTGAAGCCGCTCGTCATGCCGGAAAAGTGAAACTGGAGGACCGGGAAATAATAGCCCTGGGCCCGGTTGATCTTCCCCCGGAGCTTGATCGAGCCGGAATTGTCGTCAAAACCGGGAACCGGGCCATTCAGGTATCCAGGACCAGTGTCTGGTCCGGCCCCCTTGATGAACTCATGGCAGTCGCACTTGTCCGCAACCTCTCCCACATACTGCAAACCGACCAGGTTGGGATATATCCCGGTCCCCGGTATGCGGAGATCAGGTATCAGGTTGAGCTGGAGGTGATAGAATTCAGCGGCGATCTGGAAACGGAGTTTATCTGTGAGATTATCTGGAGCCTGAGCGACAATCGACAGAGTCGGATTCTTGCCAGAAAGCGGTACCGGAATCGGGAGGTTCTACAAAGTGATGATTATGAATCATATGTCTCAGCTGCCTCCCGCAGCCTTAACGGCCTGAGCGAAGAAATCGCCCCGGCTCTGGTTAAGGCGGCCAAATAGTTCTTTCCCTGAACGGTTTCAGCTTTTTTTCTTGTTATGCACCATCAGGATGTTTTTGTGGCAGTTTTGGGCGACACTTTCAGCAAGCGAGCCGAAAAAGATGCGCTTGATCCCCTGGGACGGACTGGCGGCCATAACTATCAGGTCGTGATATTTTGCTTCATCGGTAATCGATTCCAGACGAGCTTCGGTGGTGACCACCTGACACTGGATCGCTGAAGTCACCGTTGACTTCTCAGTCCAGTCAAACAGTTTTTTTCTGGCTTCCTCCACATCGTTTTCCGGGGTGTCCGGAGGCATCATGTAAAAGAGGGTGATCTTGTGACGACCTATTGACGACAGGGCTGTTATCATATCCTCCAAGTCATTCAGTTCCCTGGTGCTGGTCAGTGCCACCAAAATCCTTTCCGTGTGGAGCACGCCGGCAAACCTGACTACCATGACAGGACAGGTGGCCCGGGCGGCGACTTCTTCCACCACGCGTTTCAGACGCTGGGTGCCTTTGGTCATGGGGTGACCCAGTAGAATGATTCTGGTTTTTCCCAGTTCAGCAGCCTCCAGGATACCGTTTGCTATATATTCTGATTGGACGGTGAGGGTTTCCAGTCTGTATCCCATGCAAAAGGCTTCGTCGATGGCGTTGCTGAAGAGATCCTGGGTTTCTTCCAGGATTTCGATCTGATCAAGAGAAGGATCAAAGGGAAGAACCTTGACGGCAACGGGTACGGCCCTGTAATTGTGGGCCAGTATGGTCGCTATCCGGGTCAGACCCCCGACCGCTTCCAGGTGAGAAACGCCGAAAAGAACCTCGCCCGCAGGATTTTCCACCTGTTCGAGTCTTTCCCAGGTCCAGGGAACCAGGTGAAGATCATCTTTCTGCCAGGGAAGAGGGCAGATGTCCCTGGAAACTCTCCTGTCTTTTTTCTTTGTTTCACCTTTAATGGCCACAGCCTCTCCGGCGGTTTCCATGGCGTGTTTGGTGCATATGGGTCCGACAAGTTCAGAAAGGAATATCCCGGCAAGGATAACGGTTGTTATGGTCGGTGTATATATTTCCAGGCCGGGTGCTTCATGGATAAGGAAGATCAGGCCGATGGCGATTCCAGCCTGGGGTATCAGGGCAAGGCCGATATTGTTTCGCACCGCGTGGGAGGTTTCAGTCAGGCGGGCCCCCAGCCTGGCACCCAAATATTTCCCTGCCGCCCGGAACAGAAAATAGCCGAGTCCAAGCCAGCCGGCCACCGAAAAGGAGGTGATGTCAAGATGGGCTCCGGCCAGGGCGAAGAAAAGAACATGAATGGGGGGTTCAAAGGAGTTCAACAGCCGAAACAGCCTGACATCCCGGAGATCTCGGTTGACGATGATGAAACCTGCGGCTATGCCTGCCAGAAGGGGAGAGAACTCCATGATTCGGGCCGTCTCCCCGCAGAGCAGAAGAAGCGACAGGCCGGCGATGAGCATTTCACTGCGGTGTTTGAGCCGGTTGATGATAAAGTCGATCAGCAGGCCGGTGAAAACCCCCATCAAGAGTGAGGCTATGATCTCCGAGAAGCTGCCCAGCAGAATGGTGAATATCGGTTGCAGTGCCGGTTCAATGGGTCCACTGAGAAACTGATTGACCAGGGAGAGAATAACCCCGAAGGTGATAATTGCCAGTGCGTTATTGATGACCACGACCTGCATCAGGGTGGTGGTCATTGGCCCGGACGCCTTAATTTCGCGTATCACGTGCAGGGTGCTGGCCGGCGCGGTGGCAATGGCAACGGCCCCCAGAAGGAGGGCGATGGAGGCATAGTCGGTCAGGTTCCAGTTCAGCTGGGGGTTGTGGCCGAAGAACAGGATAAGAAAGATGCCTATGCCAACCAGTACAAAGGTGAGGCTGCTCTCGCAGATGCTGATGAAACCGACGCTTTTTACAGTATAGCGCAGTTTTTTGAATTCGAGGTGTTCACCGATGCCGAAAGCGATGAGCATCAGGGCAATCTGGGTAAAATGGCCGAGCTTGTTTTCAATGATATCGGTGGTAATAAGGTCGAGACCGCTCGGCCCCAGAGCAATCCCGGCGCAGATGTACCCGGTCACCGCTGGGAGCCGCAGAAACTGGGCTAGTTTTGCGGCTGCAAATCCGGATCCGAGCACCAGGGCCAAGGCAAAAGTTACGTTCTCCATCCGCCAGTCTCGATTCTGGTGTTATCCGACAATGCTTCGTCCACCGTCTATTACCAGGAACTGGCCCATTATCATCGAGGCTTGATCCGAGGCCAGGAAGGCAGCAGCCCGGGAGACATCTTCACCTGAGACCAGCCTGCCTCCGGGGGTCTGCTTCACCGCATATTCCAGAACCTCGTCGAAGCCTGGTATAGATCGGGAACTCTTGGTATCAGACAGGCCGGGGCACACTCCGTTTACGACTATGCCTTTTGGTCCCAGTTCGCAGGCCAGTCCCCGGGTGATTGATTCCAGGGCAGCTTTTGCAGGTCCCACAACACCGTAACCGGGGATAACTTTTTGGCCGCCTTCGGAGGTGATACTGATTATTCTGCCCCATCCTTCGCTCATAAGAGGAACGGCGCGCCTCGCCAGTTCAATCAGGGAACGAGCCGAGGCAGACATGGTGACATCCCAGTATTTTTCAGTGGATTCCATCAGTTTGCCGGGAACTCCGAAGGCGGCATTGGCCACCAATATATCAAGACGTCCAAGCTCTATCTTGATCTGGCCAAACATCCTGTCCAGTGCCTCTTCACTGGCAACATCGGCGCGCAGGGCCATGGCCCGGCCTCCTTCTGCGGCGATTTCCTCTACCACTGTCGAGGCGTCTCTCTTGCTTCGGCGATAATTGACAACAACTGTAACACCTTCCAGGGCAAGTCTTCGGGCTATAGCCCTGCCGAAACCCCTGGCCGCTCCGGTTACCAGGGCAATTTTCCCCGAGAGTTCAGGATACATTAAGGGCTCCGTAGTCTATATCCAGGGTATTAGAAGGAGGCCGGCTGAAGCCGAGGATAATTTTCGATATTCTCTCAAGCATACTCAAGGCCATAGCCGTGCGGATATTCGGACTCCACGCTTTCGGTTGATTCGTCCCCTGCATTCGACCAGCGGATGGAGCCATAATGTTCCATGTAGGGTTCAGGCCCTTTGTCATCGTCATAATGACTCAATCTTCTGATTGTGCAGTACTTGCCGATTTCAAGTTCTGCGTCTGTTTCCAGATACATCCCTTTTTTACAGTGATTGTAGGCCAGGCCGTAATGGCAGGTGTCGGAGCCGTTGTGGGTGTAAATCATAATCGGTTGTTTCTGGAAGTAGCGCTTGCAATGTCTTCTATCATCATCAGGTTTCCAGTTCATATCGATCTCCCAACAGTAATTGATCATGAACAGCCAGGTATACCGCGGTAATGACTAATCAATTATATAAGAAAATGCCCAGGGGGTGCACTCTTTTTCCGGCAAAATGCAAATAACTTTTATTTTCGGTATATTACATGAGAACTTTTTCTAAGATTCAACCCGTAGTCTATTTTTCCTCTTAATTTCGACCAGAATAAAAAGACGGAAGTTCAGCCGGGGACGTACTACCGGCCAACCGCTGGGTTTGCTCAATGGAGGGGTCTGCCTCTATGTCTTTGCCGTCAAGTGCGCCGCAATCTCGCGGTACCTCCCTTGCCCCTTCGCTGAGGCACAACGGATCGCTCAGTAACGCTCCATCCCGAGAAAATACCTGGCGATTTCCCTGTCTTCCAGGATGATGTGGTTGATCAGCCAGTCGATCAGGTAATTTACCAGCTTCAGCGGATCAATCGGTCGTTCTTCCTTAATCTCTATATGGATATCGGTTACTTTCCCAACCATTTCCTGGTGAAGCTCTTTGTGTCTCTGGTAGTCGGGATAGTCGATCGTTTCTCATGATATCTTCTTCAACATGAAAATGCTTTTGACAGTATAGGACCAGGAAGGTAAGGATCCCTTTCAGCTTTTCGGTCAGGGTCTTTTCCTTTACCGCTTTCTGCAGGCGGGTAACCAGGACAAACAGATGTCTGTGCTGTTCATCGGCATGCCCGATTCCAATACGGTAATGATCACGCCATTTCATTGAACTTTTCAGCTTCCTCCTCGCTGCAGAACCGGCATGGCGGCAAGCACGATGATTATTCCCGGCAGGGTGGAGATAGGCGGCAGGCCGCGGCCCAGGGACCATTCCAGGATAATAACCAGCAGTGGATAGAGATAGCTGTAGGCCATTACCCTGGTTGGACCAATGTGAATGGTGGAGAACTGGGTGAGGAAAAAGGTGATGATGGTGGTAAAAACAGCAAGGTAGAGTATCCCGGTCCAGACCATGAGCTCCACTTCCGGCCAGTGTATGTTCAGAAGTCTGGGGCCTGAGAAGATCAAAAGCCAGAGGGCTCCGGTGATCATTACCCAGAAGGTCATGACCGGCATGGGTTCACCGCGGTGCAGGAGCCTTACCAGGGG
>JBEPXR010000065.1:0-10391 GCA_041641775.1 Desulfobia sp.
GGCCCACAGTTTCTACGGACAACTTCCGGCTGACATTCTCAGAAATACCAAAATCCTCCTTACCCCTGACCTCCTTGCAATAACTGAAGCTTTCTGCGGTCGCTTTCATATTCCCTGAATTGGTTCCACTCCCGGTTTCGCTCCCTTTCTGAAGGACAGTCGGGCTGCTCTATCCACATAAGAAATAAGTGGTTTCTGGCTCTATCGGTAGAGAAAACATCTCTATTCCTTCAAAGATGTTCGAGAAAGTACAACATGCATGATGTGCAATTACGCTCAAAATTCGTGCCCAGGGAGTTTTCAGGTCTTGCTCAAGCCTCGAACCATCCTCACGAGACCGGGAACAGCTGTAGCCAGAACCATGTCACCAGAAATGATCCCACGGCCTTTCCCTATGTTACCTACAACCCGGGAAGGGCATCCAGGAGCCTCCCACCTCCGGAACCGTTGAGCTGAAATCCCACTACTTCACCATCGGAGGAAAAGCTGAGATAGGTGGCTGCATCCAGATCAGCGCCAAAAATATTCGCTGGTAGATCTACCAGCTTCTCATAAGGACCGAGGTTGACAGTCTGGCTGGCCACCATAGCTCCGTTGTCACTGTAGGCTGTCATGGTTACTTCCGCCGTCCGCCCCTGACTGTTTACCAGAGCGATCCCGGTCCAGCCCCTTTTCTCGAGCTTGGCAAAAATCCCTGCGTTTCTCTGCAGGCCGACCGCGGTATAACCGGCAAGCTGTTTGCCGTCAGCTGTCCCGAACAGTTCAAAACCGGTAACGGGATTTGAAGCACTTATGGTGAACCAGGCTGCCTGATCTGGCAGATTAAGGGAAGACACAGTTCCGATATACTTACTGGTGCCTCCAACGCTCTGCTGCTGACCTGACAAGATTTCGCCGGCTGCGCTGTAAGGAGTGATGGTAAGCGACGTCGTTGTCGAGGCGGGATTATAGGCGACAACGCCGGTCCACCACGAATTAACGGCCAGGTGCGGGTAGTAGAGGGTGGAGGCGGTATCATCTTTTAAAAGGATGCCACTCAAGTAGCTGTTGCCGCTGCCGGTGGTACTGCCGAAAAGTTCAAGTCCCACAATGCCGCTGCCGTTTTGGATAACGGCTGAATTGATAGCAGGCTGGGGATCGCCCCCGAACAGACTGGCAATCGTAAAGGCCTGGTGTTCGCTCCCGGCTATGGTGCGGACCAGGCTGGTTCCGTCATCGAAGAGAAAGGTCAGATCCTGTGAAGTGGAAGTCGTATTTAAAATGCTGATTCCGGTCCACCAGTTTTCCGAAGAAGCTATGTGGGAAACATACATATCAGCACTGTTTGTCTGCTGGGTCGCGGGAATAGCTACCCGGTACTGCCCATCAACAAAGAATTTTGTATAACCGTAGACCTCAGTGCTGTTTGCTTCCAGGGTAAGATAGCCGATGCTGACGGGGCTGGTAAAAGACTGGCTCAGATCTATTTCCCGCCGAGCGCGGGGGGCCAGAGAAATATCAAGTGAAGCGACAAGTTGCCCGGCATCAGCATAGCCATTTAAAGAGCCCGTCAATCCCCGGTTGGAACTGGTGTTAATAATGCCGATTTCTGTCTGCCAGGGCTGCTGTGCCGCTGCATGCGGAAAATAGAGGATAGTTCCAGGAGATGTCATGCTGATTCCAGTAATCTCAAACCGTATCTCGGCTATTCCTCCGGTAGCCAGAGATTGAAAAGTGACTCGGCCGCCGGTGGTACCGTAGGGATCCTCAGAGGTGACTTCGAACTCGGCAATATTCAGAGAGGCAGGCAGTGAATCGTCCAGAAAGTTCGTGGCGTCGGTGTCGAGAACTACCAGGTCTATCTGGGCGATAGGCAGACCTGACAGTGACGGTCCGGAAACATCCCGTAAAGGGGTTACGACTTCATAGGTATCCATAGCCGGCTGGCCGGGTATAACGACGGCGTCATTGGTGACTGAGATGCTGTTGTCCGTAGCAGTATAATGGTACCCGTTGACAGTGAGAGCAAAACTTTCCGCTTCATACAATCCGGAACTGGGGGCAGAGGCCATTTCATCCGCGGCATCAGTGTCAAAACTGTACCAGCCCGTAACTTTGTCTCCTTCCTGGACTTCGGTAACGGCCGCCTGGTTGGCATCAGTTGAGGTAACCGTCCCGGTAAAATAGAGGGTCTGGGGGGCGGCAAAAGACACCTGGGAATTAAAAACCGTTAAAAGTATTGACGCTACACAAGAAATTTTCATCTCATCACCTGTTCTTTAAATTTTGGTCTTAGTAAAAATTATAGGAGAGAACAGGCGCAAGTCAATTAATTGATGTGATAATGAATTCTTTTACTGCATATAATCGATTGGAACAGGTAGAAGAAATTACAAATTTTCATATAAAGGTCCTCAGAATTTTCTTGTCCCATATCTTTGAATAGACTTTAAATTGTCCTTCATAAGCTTCCAACTCGGCGTGAATCCGGAAGTCAGTTGGGGAGGATAACAATACGGTTCTGGTATTCGTTCTCACTTGCCAGTTACCCCTCTTGAATCCCCGAACCGATCTCACTTCACCACGAACGGTAGCAAAATCATCAAATTGGTAAGAGTACCATTCATGGGCCGTATCCTCCAATTCAGTCTGGGAATACTCAATTCGTTGAATGCCTTCATCCTTTATGACCTCCAGGGTCGATAAATCATCGGCGAGATGCCGTTTAACGATCCAGTCATGACAGGAGGGGGTCAGCTGTTTGACCAGAAGCGGTTCAGCCCCTTCAGGAGGCTCAAAGGGCCGTAAGCTCTTGTCTTCCTCTTTTACCGGGCGGACAGGAATGTGGACCTGGGTTTCGGGAAAAATGGTCAATCTCACCGGGCTCGGGGCCGGCCAGGCCAGGGGGAAGTACGAGGAAGACAGGGATATTCTAAGGCGGTGGCCCAGTGGAAACCTCTGGGCGATATCGTTCAACTTGACCGTTACCTGATATTTCTTGCCTGGTTCAAGAAATTCAGGATGTTCATGGCTGTTGCGGTGGGTAAGATTAAGAATTCCGTACGTAATGCGAGTAGCCTTGTCGTCAGGGGCTACGTCTGAAAGCCTTATTGCTGTCATGGCCACGGGTTTGTTGGCGCTGAAATGCAGGACAACTTCCGGAGGACCCATGATTTCCAGATCCTCTGAGAGAGGTCGGCTTTCAAATATCAAGGCCCCGCCGTCGTCTTCCCTCTGATCGTGGGGAAGATCGGGTGTGGCACTGTAAGAGCACCATTTTCCAGCATAAAGACCCACGGAGAGCGGAGACTGGATGGTCAGTGGCGGGCCTTTCCGGTTCTCCATTTCTCCTTCAGCGATCATTTTATTATCGGCAAGTCGGAAGGTTGTATAAACAATGTCTGCCGATGGCCATTTTCTCTCAGCGACCCAGCGGCCTGGTCTCAACCTGTAACCGGTTGATGGCGGGACAGTGTCCTGCATCCAGACCCGAAGCATGGGTTCAGCCATAATACCCCTGTCTTCTCCTTTCAACCAGTGATCCCACCAGCGGACGGCTTCCTGGAGAAATCCGATGGCAGGACCGGGTTTCCCCATGTGAGGATACTTATGACTCCAGGGACCGACCAGTCCTTTCCTGGGTACATCCAGGTGCTGCATCAACCTGAAAACGGCATTGGAATAACCATCCGCCCAGCCGCTGATGGCAAAGACCGGAATTTTGATGTTACCGTAATTCTCACAGACAGAACCGTGCTTCCAATAGTCATCACGGGTCTGGTGCTGCAGCCATGTCTCAAGCCAGAGACCACTTTTTTCCATCCGCTCAAACCACATATCACGCCAGCTGCTCCCGACAATTTCAGGATCAGGGGGACAGGAGTTGAAAGCGAACATCACGGAAGCCCAGGACAGATTATCACCCAGAAGACAGCCACCCATGTAGTGCACATCATCTGCGTAACGATCATCGGTTGAACACAGGGTTATAATGGTTTTAAGCTCGGAAGGCTGCCTTGCCGCCACCTGAAGACCGTTGAATCCCCCCCAGCTAATACCCATCATACCGATATTGCCGTCACACCATTTCTGCTCGGCAATCCACCTGAGAACTTCGAGGCAGTCTTCCTGTTCCTGAAGCAGGTATTCGTCTTTCAAAACCCCTTCAGAATCACCAGACCCCCGCAGGTCTACCCTTAAAGAAGCATATCCATGCCCGGCAAAATAAGGGTGAGCAATGGAATCCTGCCAGGCCTCCACATCTCTTTTACGATATGGTATGTATTCCAGGAGAGCTGGGAAGCTCTGCCTGTCGCCGGTGTCCGGAAGCCACATCTTGGCTGCCAGGCGAGTTCCATCTGATAACGGGATATAGATATGCTCCATGGTATTGATCTTATAAGGGAAATCGGTTCTGATTCTGAAACGAAGGCTCATGGCATTCTCCCCTTTTACCGCCTGAATGTAAAATCCAGCTGAGTAATGATCCTGTTATACGTATCCAGTAATTTCTCTTTATTTTCCGCCCCCAGATAAATGAGGGAATGGATGTAACTGTAACTATCCTGTTCCTGAAGATCGGACAGCTTCATCCCTTCTTTTACCTCAACCTGGATAACCGACCCGGGATATTCCTCCTCTATTGAGCGGATGGTCTGCCTGGAGGGTATTTTCTCAACTACAGCATCTTCAAACTCACGGTTGAAAAAAACCGCGGCAACCTTAAACTCCCCCTTGCCGTCAGGGATTTGAGGGGGTCGGTCTAAAGCCAGGGCTATGGGAACTTCATGATTGGAAACACCGTCTACAGCCTGGAAAAGATAGCTGTGATGCTGGGCGACACGTGTATTGATTTCCAGGAACCAGATCTTATCCCGGCTTTTATCCCAGAAAAATTCGGCATTAAAGGCCGAATTGTTGTAATCTATCCGCTCCAGGAAACTGGCGGTTATCAACTTCATGCGCTCCTGGATTTCTTGCGGGACCTCGGAGGGATATTCGTATCTGAAGAAAACCGATCCACTGGCAGGATACCGAATAGAATCAACCAGACCGTGTGAATAAAATTCACCATTGTATCGACATCCTTCCAGGGTGCACTGATGTCCACCAATCAATTCTTCGGCCAGACAGTAATTGCCACCGACATCCCTTACTTCCGCGGGCATTTCCACTTCGACATAGGCAAGGAGTTCATTAAACGGTTTCGAAATACGGCTTATATTTTGGCGAATCTGAATTACCGCCTCGACAAATTGTTCTTTGTTGCTGATTTTGAAGCCGAGATGGGAGCCGAATGATTTGACCGGCTTGATCCAGAAGGGGTAGTCCAGCTCTATACGAGCCAATGGGTCCTCGTCGAATGGATCGAACAGGTTGAAATGCGGGATATGATCGGGTATGGAGGCTTCTTGCTCAAGGCGACTCCAGTACTTGTGTTCACATTTTAAAAAGCTCTCCACCGAAGCGGAACGAACTTTGAATTTCCGGCATAGAATGGGCACTATCGTACTCACGGGGAAATCCATGTAGCCGATAATAGCATCAATGGATCCATCAAAAGCACTGAGTCTGGCTTCAGCCTTTTCCAGGAGGTAACGGATATTGTATTCTTCCCGGTCAACCACATCATGGTAGTCCAACAGTCCGCAAAAGTTATAGCTCCCGGCATGGGGAACGGAATTCAGTCGTGCAAGATTGAAATCATTCAGGCCAATCAGAAATATATTTTTTTTCACAATCAAGACTTTTGCGGTCGTTTCTTACCTCAGCCTGCCGGCCTGGTGTCATTATCAGATGATAGGGCCTCTTCAACCACTCCAACCGGTAATGGATTTTCAACCGGCCTGAATTCAAAATTCATTCGCTGCACGCACTCCCTGTACTTGCGAATCAAGTCCAGATGGTCCCTGCCACCGATGAATATCCAGGCAAGTTCAAAACTGTAGCTGTCCTGTTCATTCATATCCGAAAGACGGGTGCCTTCTTTCACCCTCAAATCAATAAGAACACCCTCAATCCCTTTTTCGATATTTCGTATTTCTTCTGCTGCAGGAACCCGGCTTACTATGGCATCCTCCCATTTGCGGTAAAAAAATTTGGAGGCCCTTCTATAAGCACCCTGCCGGCTGGGAAAATCAGGAGATCGCCCCAGGCCTACATTCACGGTTATGGCATGATTGGATGCCCCGTCCACCTTCTCGAAAAGATCGCTGTGAGATTGTGAGACCCTGGTATTTATCTCCAGCAGCCAGATTCTGTCTTTCGGTTTGTTCCAGAAAAACTCTATGTTGAAGGCGGCATTATTGTAGCCGATGTGCGTCAATATCTTATGGCAGATTCCAAACATCCTTTCCTGCACCCGCCTGGGCAGCGAGGAAGGATATTCATAGCGGACGAAGGTGGACTTATTGGTGTGACGGATGGAATCAACTACTCCATGATAATGAACCTCTCCCTCCAACACATAACCTTCCACTGTACACTGATGCCCCCCTATCAGCTGTTCGGCAATACAATACTTACCGTCAACACCCTGGATTTCTGCAGGTAATTCGACCTGACTGAGAATATAATTGAATGGTTCAGCCATCCGGCCAATCTGCCCTTTGATGACCTCCAGGTATTGCCTGAACTGCCTTTTGTTTTCCACCCGAAAGCCAAGATACGATCCTACTGATTTGACCGGTTTAAGCCAGAATGGGAACTTGAGATCAACTTTTTGAAGAGAAGATTCGCTGAAAGGATTAACCTCTATGAACTTCGGAATATGATCACTTATTACTTTTGCCTGTTCCACTCGGCTCCAGTACTTATGGTGGCATTTTAAAACGCTCTCCAGGGATGCAGAGGGCAGATTGAATTCTTCGCACAGAATCGGGGTAAGCAGACTGATGGGAAAATCTATATAGGTGACGATGGCGTCAACTGATCCCTCGAAAGCATGGAGCTTTTGAGTCATGCCATTTAACATGGCCTTTATGTCATAATGATCGGCATCTTCTGCCTCTTCAGGAGATATGAGGCCATGAAATTCATACTCTTCAAAATGAATGAGAGAGGCGAGTTTTTTACGGTTAAATTCATTCAGGCCAATCAAGAATACATTTTTCCTGCCTTGATTGTTCATCGGCTTTAATGGTGGTTAAATTATTTATAGGCCTCATAAAAGGTCTGCTTGATAAAAGCATATTGAAAATTTGAATAGTTGATAAGAGAAAAAGCCATAAAAAAGGGGGGACATGACCTTCCCCCCCTTTAGATGTATCAAGATATGATATGTATTGTGTTAAAAGGCAAAACTCGCCGCCACTCCCCCATAGAGGAAACTGTCGTCGTCACCGTCAACACTGGCGGCCTCCAGTTCATCCGAGGCTTCGTCGCTTAATGGGAAGGAATAGTAGATCTCCGGAGAAACAGTAAGATACTCATTTATGGCTATAGGCAAGGCTGCACTGATCAGACCATCATGGAAAGCATCATAACCTCCGTCGTCTAAATCGTAGTATCCGGCCTGCGCCCCCAGATCCAGGCCCATCATGTCGTTGATAGCTACTGAATGGCTGACCCCCAGAGTGATATAGTAACCCGGGAAAGCGTCAATGTCCCGATATACCGTCAGTGTCGGGGCGAGCAGAGTGTCCAGGCTGATCCCGGCATAAATCTCCTGTGTATCCTCGGCCCCGTCTTCCAGGGCATAGTATATGTAACCCACGGAGTAGCTGACCTGGCCGACGGAATTGTCATAGGATACGGTTATATCCGTCTCGTTCCAGTTGCTGGTTTCCTGTCCAACCTGATCGGTATCAAGATTCCCCCAGATATTGAAACCAAATCCCTTGTACGCCACGGTCATGGACGGCTGGACTACCAGGCTGTCCTGGCTGAGTTCATAGCCCCGCCAGATATACTGGCTGTAAAGTCCTACGGTCAGGTCAGCTTCCGGTTTTTCAGCCGAGGTGTACATCTCCGTGCCTGGTTCTTTCATACCCATGCTCAGATCGGCTTCCGCATTAGCGGCAACACCCTCGCCGGCGCTGCCAAGGAAACAGAACATCGCCATCGGAACACCCAAAAGGGCCAAACGGCTGATTACTCTCTTACGCATAACGTTACTCCTTTTTTCTTTAGTAATGTGGCCATACAATTGTTAAAAGGGCTTTCATGTGCTTGTATACTCAACGATATATCAAGAGCTGTGCCAGAAAATAAGATCTCACCCAATAATCCACATAACATATTATAATTGAATATATTTTTTTATATATTTTCATTACTGCACCAGAGATCCCCTTCTACAAGAATACAATTTTGTAGACCGTACAGGATTATTTTTCATTCATATAACAATTATGTCATTATTGCATAATTACTGCCAGATCCCATAGGCCCCGAGCCCTCGGCCCTCTGCTTTAATATGTCTCAAAAAGGATATACGTGCGGTAACCAGACTTCTTCGAGGACATGCCAGTCTGCAGGATACCATTGAGTAATACATTTTTGTAATCAACCAGTTCGGGAAAAGCTTCCCTGTTTTCATGAAAATTGCTTCACCATGAACTGACGGCATAGAGAAAGATAAAGGGAAGCGAAAGACAATACAGAATTTTGCCGAACAGAAAACCCGTACAAATTTTTAGGGAAGGGTAGAGAGACAACTTCAAGACAAGAGAGGGGAAGATCTACTGCTTCACCAATCGCGGCACCATCCTGCCATGAAGAAACAGAGAAAAGCTACTCTGTATGAGCACAGGTCATATCTTCCAGTTCCGCGATAATCTGCAGAGCTTGAGTAAAGCCTGCAGCGCAGATTTCCATTTGAGGCTGCCAGCCCCCGCAGAAGAGTGGTCGTTCTTTTTGACCAAAAAGTGCGCACCTGTACCTCTGAGTCAAGTGGGTGCAGGCGGTACCGGCAGGCTTGCCTTCAGGCATATCAGGGATGGGACTGTTGATTGAAGGGGCGATGCAGCACGCCCCACACATTCTGCATTCCATATCAGAAATCATATCTGCTGGTTTGGAGTGCTCAAAGTCAACCAGCCGGAACAACCGGCCGTTACAGTTTATTCAGAGCAGCATCGATAAAAGCAGGCAGGTCGCCGGGATTGCGGCTGGAAATAAGATTTCCATCTTCCACCACCTGGTCATCGACGAACTCAGCCCCGGCATTTTTAATATCCTGGATGATGGACTTATAACCGGTCAGCCGTCTGCCTCTAAGAACGTCCGCAGTAACCAGGAGCTGGGGTCCGTGACAGATGGAAAATACCGGTTTGCCGCTTCTTAAAAAATCCCCGACAAAACGAACTGCCGTCTCATCGACCCTGAGCTTATCCGGAGAATATCCACCAGGAATCAGCAGGGCATCAAACTCCTCGATTGCCGTTCCTCGTACTGAGCGAACTATGGAAATCTCAGCGCCCTCTCTCTTCCCTTTGACTTTCGCTCCCTCTTCCAGGCCGACATTAACCACCTCATGACCTGCCTCTCTGAATGCCCGAACCGGCTCAAGGTACTCGGAGTCTTCAAACATATCTGTTACAATTGCAGCAATCCTTGCCATTTGTTTCACCTCCTGATCTTTTGTCTTATTAATCTCTTCAATTTACACAACAGTATTAAAAATGATCCTATCGGCTGCTTCGCAACTTGTAAAAGAAGAATCCCAGGGCAGCCAGCAATACCAGGGTTATCAGAGAGACTTCCGGCGCCGGATTGATAGGCTGCACGTCTTTACGCGCACTGACCGTTGTAACTCTTTCCCCCGGCAGAGTGGGATCTATTGTTTCTTTCACATCGAGGGTTTTGGCCAGTGACTGTTTGACCCCCAACGGAATGGCCTGTCTCTGGGTGCGCAGTCCGCTTACCGGGTCACCATCTCCCAGCATGGGCTTGTCCGGCCTGGGGCCGGCCAGGACAACCTGGGCACCTACTGTCTCAACCGGTTCCCTCAGTCCCGGATATATCCCCGGGTTAATCCTGGCCAGCCTGAAGAAGGGATAACGGTACTGGCGGTCCCTGCTGTCCCACCGAGTAACAGGCTGCAGCACCAGGCCTTTCTCTGAGAGCATCTTGACCATTTGGGCATCTCCAGAAGAGGCGATGGTGAGCAGACCCTCAATATGACCATTTGCCAGCTGGTCTGCGAGTTCCTCTACTTTGCCGTTAACCAGGCGGACCTGGTCGGATCGGCCGTAGGCATCAAGAAGTATTTTGGCAGCCTGCTCGGAACTGCCATCAGCAGGCCCCACCCCCAGCCTGCTTACCCCTTCAAAAGGAAGGGCCGTTACCATCTTGCTGGGCTTGATCAGATGGATAACCCTGAAGCCCACCGGAGCCACAGCTTCGATATTCTCTTTCAGCTCCGGGAGATCACCTGGATTGACCTTGTAAAAACTTTCAGCACCCAGAAG
>JBEPXR010000066.1:0-10343 GCA_041641775.1 Desulfobia sp.
CCAAATACATTGATGATTTATTAGCAGGCAGTAAGAGTCTGGTGGTGGGAATGGGGATAACCATCCGCGAATTCTTCAAGCCGACCATCACTCTCCAATATCCCCATGAGTCTCTGGAGATGACCCCTCGTTACCGGGGGCACATCGAACTTATCAGAGACCCGGAGACAGGCACCCATCGCTGTATTGTCTGCGGTATGTGCCAGAAGAATTGTCCTTCAAACTGTATAACGGTCAAGGGTGAAAAGCGGGAAGGGGTAAAGGGCAAGGTTCTCACCGACTACATCCTGGATTTCACGACCTGCAGCTTATGCGGTCAGTGTGTCGAAAACTGTAAACCCGATGCCCTGCGGTTCTCCAGGGAGTACAATCTGGCCAGCAGACGGAAGGAAGATTTTATTTTCGACCTGCTCCATCGTCTACATCCGGAAGGGGTGCCGGAACCAGAGACCGCCGAACCTCAGGATAAAGAAAGGGATAAAAAAGAAAAGCCAGCAAAAGAGGATAGCAGCTCATGAACCCTACACTTTTTTCACTTGAAGGCTTTGCTGGATTAATTTTTCTCCTGTTTATCGCAATCAGCATTCTGGGGGCTTTTATTGCCACCTGCAGCAGGCGCTTGATCAGAAGCGTAAGCGGTCTTGCCCTCTGTTTTGTTGGGGTTGCCGGTTTCTACTATTTTCTGGGAAGTCCATTCGTCGCTCTAATGGAACTCCTGATTTACGTGGGCGCGGTCTGCGTTACCATTACCTTTGCTATAATGCTTGCCGAACCGGATGACAGAAAGTTGATCAGGAAGAATCCGGGATTGAGTAATGCCTTGAGTGTTCTGGTGGGAGGTGTTATTGCCCTGGGGCTGATTACAGCGGTAACTTCTGCCACCTGGAACGTAGTGAACGGTCGTAGCAAGGTGGTGGGTTCATTGGAGCAGATAGGGATGTCCCTGCTCACCGATTACAGTATGGTGTTCGAGCTCATCTCCGTGGTGCTGCTTCTCGCCATTGTCGGGTCACTAGCGCTGGCCAGAGGCGGCCGGGACAGGGGAAGCAGAGTGCTGGGCCGGGATCCCGAATAGGCTTTCTGGAAAACAATCTCCTAAAATAACAATTATGAGTCAGGTTTAAATTATGTTGGATCTTAGCTCGCAGTTATCAACCTATCTGGTTCTTGGCGCTATCCTCTTTGGCTTCGGTATTTTTGGAATGATAAGGAGACCAACACTGATCGGCATGTTGATCGCCGCTGAACTCGTTCTGAGCGGTGCCTCCATAAATTTCATGGCATTCCAGAGATTCACGGCTCCTGACCCAGTGGTTGGTCAAATTTTCACCCTGTTTATCATGGCCATAGCTGCGGCTGAGGCAGCAATAGCCATGAGTATAATTATCTGTGTCTATCGTAACTACAAGTCTATTGAAACAGAGGACCTTGTTGATCTGAATGGATAAATCGTCATCTGCCCGACCTTCATGAACCTTCAGGTACGGTAAAGGATATCATCCCATGGACAGCGCTATTGCAGCAAGCACTACAGAGATAATCACTTCAGCCAAACTGGTAATCGCACTCCTCACTCCGCTTCTGGGTGCCTGCCTGGTCAGTTTTTCCGGCAAAAAGCCCAATGTCAGAGAGATGTGGTCGGTGCTGGCTGCAGTGATTACTTTTCTCCTGGTTTTTTCCATGACTCCTGAAGTACTGGCGGGAGGCACCTATTTTTATGAAATTTTTCGGATCCTGCCGGGAATTACGATAAGTCTGAGGGCTGACGCCCTCTCCATGGTCTTCGCTCTCATCGCTTCGTTTCTCTGGATAGGAGCCTCCTTCTATTCCATGGGGTACATGAGGGCCCATAAAGAACACTCACAGACCAGGTTTAACACCTGCTTTGCCATTGCGATTTTTGGTGCTCTAGGGGTCGCCTTCAGTGATAATCTTTTCACCCTTTACCTCTTTTATGAGATAGTCAGTATAAGCACCTACCCTCTGGTCGCCCATAATCAGGATAGAGAGGCCTACAGCGGGGCCAGAAAGTACATGGTCTACCTGACCACTACCGCCAAAGGCCTGATCCTGCCGGCCATGGCCATTATTTATGTAATGACCGGCACTCTGGATTTCCCCCATAATATCTACACGGGCATGATACCGGATGATGCCAACTCCGCCATCGTGATCATGCTCTTTATCTTTGTTCTCTTCGGTTTCGCTAAAAACGGGGTTATGCCGTTTCATCACTGGCTTCCTGGGGCCATGGTCGCCCCCACTCCCGTTTCGGCGCTCCTTCATGCGGTAGCTGTTGTTAAGGCCGGTGTTTTCAGTACAGTCAGGGTAATGCTCTACGTCTTTGGAGTCAACCTCATGGACCTTCTTAATCTGGGTATTACTGCCGCCTACTTCGTTGGTTTTACCATAATCATGGCCTCGGTGATTGCCATGACCAAAGACAACCTGAAGGCCAGGCTCGCCTACTCCACGGTAAGTCAGCTTTCCTATATAATCCTGGGCGTCTGCCTCCTTACTCCGCACGGAATTCAGGGGGGGGTCGTCCATATTGCCAATCATGCTTTCTCGAAGATAACGCTCTTCTTCTGTGCAGGGGCTATTCTCATAGCCAACCACAAAAAGAATATCTCGGAAATGGATGGCTTGGGGAGGGCCATGCCTTTTACCTATGCCGCGTTTGCTCTCGCCTCTCTGAGCATGATAGGCGTCCCGCCGGTGGCAGGTTTTATTACCAAATGGGAACTCCTCATGGGGACGATAGAAGCCGGGTCCTTTGGCATTATACTCATCCTCCTGGCCAGCACCCTGCTGAACGTCTGTTATTTCGGACCGGTGGTGTATAGAGGTTTCTTCCGCAGCCCTCCGAACGGGGTGAGATACGACCGGATCAAGGAGGCGCCTATGTCCATGTTGATCCCTCTCTGTTGTACTGCAATAATTTCCGTAATAATTGGTATTTATCCTGATTTCTTCATGAACCTCGTCAGTGCGGTGTTATAAATGATAGTCTCGATCATAGAAACTCTGAGGAATAATTTAAAGGCAACTGCCATTGCCTGTATCGTCATAGCCGTCGGTCTGGCTGTCTGGGGATCCTTTTTTGTCGATACTCACCACGCCCATACTCAGGCGGAGCACTACCCATTCTTCTGGGCCCTCTTCGGCTTTCTGGGGAGCGTGCTCCTCATAGTCATTGCTGTTATTCTGGGCAAATTAGGAATAATGACCCGTGAGGATTACTATGATGATTGATATCTGGTTTCATCCAGCCCTCTACCTGCTTATAGGTGGCCTGCTTCTGCCTCTTTTCCGGCAGGGGGTTCTCAAAAAGTGTTTTCTGCTGGCCGTGCCTATAGTGACCTTTATGTCGATAATCTATCTGGACAACGGTGTGCACGGCGAGGTTACCTTCCTGGACTGGCAGCTTGTCTTCGGACGAGTGGACTCTTTGAGCACTATTTTCTGTTACATTATGGGGCTGATGGCCATCATCGGAACCCTTTTCGGCCTGAACGTTGAAGAAGATGGGCAGCACATAGCCGCCTGGTATTACGTGGCAGGATCAATAGGGGTAATTCTCAGTGGAGATTATCTTTCCCTTTTCCTGTTCTGGGAACTGATGGCCTTTGCCTCCGTTTTCCTGGTCTGGTTCGGCAGGAGGCCCGATTCAGTGGCCAGCGGCTTCCGTTACCTTCTGGTCCATACTTTGGGGGGATTGTTTCTCCTGGGCGGTATTATGCTGCGCTACCACGCCACCGGTGGTGACCTCTCCTTTGTTCCCTTGAATGTGGAAACTCCCGATCTGGCCACCTGGCTTATTCTCATAGGATTTATCACCAACGCTGCGGTAGTCCCCATCCACTCCTGGCTACCCGATGCATATGCTGAAGCCTCGGTGGCCGGGGCTGTCTTTATGTGCGCCTTTACCACCAAGACAGCCGTGTACGTTCTGGCCCGCGGTTTTGCTGGAATGGATATTCTGATAGTCCTGGGGGCGATCATGGCTCTTTATGCCATAATCTACGGGATTATTGAAAATGACAGCCGCCGGGTTTTTGCCTGGGACACCGTCAGCCAGGTGGGATACATGGTTCTCGGTGTCGGTATCGGTTCTGAACTTGCCATTAATGGAGCCTGTGCCCATGCTTTCGCGCATATTCTCTACAACGCCTTGCTCTTCATGGGCACGGGTACTGTCCTCTATATGACCGGTACCGCCAAAATGACTGAACTGGGAGGATTGTTCAGGAAAATGCCCCGAACCTTTCTTTTCACCCTGATCGGCGGGCTTTCAATTGCAGGTCTTCCACTGATGAGCGGCTTCGTCTCCAAGTCAATGATTATTGCTGCCAGTTTTGAGGCCCACCACGTATGGGCGGCCTTCGCTCTTCTGCTTGCTTCAGCGGGTACGTTCCTTCTGGCTGGAGTTAAAGTTCCCTATTATATCTGGTTCAGTGGGAACAAGGCTGATCGGGACATCATGGAAAAAGCCAGTGATCCCCCCTGGAATATGCAGGCCGCAATGGCAGTTGCTGCCTTTTTCTGCATCTTCATAGGCATTTACACTCCCTACCTCTATGATAAGCTCCCGTTTGCCGTACATTATCACCCCTATACCGCCTATCATCTGGCAGAAGCCTTGCAGATAGCCCTGTTTACAGGTATAGCCTTTTTCCTTCTGAAAAGGTTTATCAGGCCTCAACCGACCATCAGTCTGGATGTTGACTGGTTTTACCGAATGGGGGGACGTGGGTTCATGTGGCTGGACAACCGGGTGTTACAGTTTATCGATAATTGTGTAGGCGGTGTCTATTATTATCTGGGTCTGTTGCCCCTGATGACTCTGGCCCGATTCTGGTCTTGGTTTGACTGGCACGGAATAGACGGGGTAGTGGATGGGACGGCCCGGACCGTCAGGGGAATCGGCGGAATAGTGAGACGGTTTCAGGCCGCCCAGATACAGTACAGCATATTTTTTGCCGTCTCTGTCACGGCTGTAGCAATACTGCTGTTTGTGATTGTCTGATAGATCAGAGTTACCTGCGTAAAATGAGATGTATTAAATCGTCAATATAGGTACCTTAGAGGTTTTCCGGTAATGGATTTTCTAATAATTAATGAAGGATTTCCCATCCTTAGCACCTTGATATTCCTGCCGTTGGCAGGGGCTCTCATACTCCTGTTCATCTCTGAGGAGAATCTGGCCCGCCTGTGGTCTCTTATCGTGACAGGGATAACCGCCTTCCTGTCGCTGCCCCTCTACATTTACTTCGATCATACCACAGCCAGATATCAGTTCGGGGAGCATGTCAGTTGGATTTCCAGCCTGGACATCAATTACACCCTGGGGATCGACGGCATAAGCCTCCTGCTCGTGCTCCTTACCACGTTCATTATGCCTCTGTGTGTGCTGGCATCCTGGACCTACATCAAAACCAGGGTCAAGGAGTTCATGGTGTGTCTTCTCGTTATGGAAACAGCCATGCTCGGGGTATTTATGGCCCTTGATTTCGTCCTGTTTTACATACTCTGGGAGGCCATGCTTATCCCGATGTATCTGCTCATCGGAGTATGGGGTGGTCCCAGGAAAATCTATGCCTCCATCAAATTCTTTCTTTACACACTGGCCGGATCTGTCCTCTTTTTAGTTGCGATTATAGCTCTTTATCTCAAAAATGGAACGTTCAGTATTCCTCTGATGATGGGACAGGATTACACCATGGGCTTCCAGGTCCTGATTTTCCTGGCGTTCTTTCTGGCCTTTGCCATCAAGGTCCCCATGTTTCCCTTCCATACCTGGCTCCCCGCCGCCCACGTCGAAGCTCCAACCGCCGGTAGTGTTATCCTGGCAAGTATTCTCCTGAAGATGGGGACCTATGGATTTTTGAGATTCTGTCTACCAATCACACCGCTGGCGACTATAAGTCTGGCTCCCTATATTCTCTGGCTCTCCATTGCCGGCATACTCTACGGGGGATTTACGGCTCTTGCCCAGTCAGACATGAAAAAGTTGATCGCCTATTCCAGTGTCGGCCATATGGGATTTGTCACCTTGGGTATTTTCTTTCTGAACCAGAGGGGGCTGGAGGGAGCTATACTTCAGATGATCAATCACGGAATTACGACTGGTGCCCTCTTCCTCTGCGTCGGAATGATCTACGAAAGAACGCACAGTCGCCAGATCAAGGATAATGCCGGCATCGCCAAGCATCTCCCGCTGTTCGCCGCATTTCTCACGCTTTTTTCTCTTTCATCCCTGGCTTTTCCAGCCACTAACAGCTTCGTCGGAGAGTTTCTTGTGCTGGCCGGAGCCTTTGCCGAAAATAAAATCATAGCCGGAGCCGCCATTCCGGGAGCCGTTCTTGCCGCGGCCTACATGTACAGGCTTCTCCAGCATATTCTTTTTAAAGGACCGGGGAGGCCTGATATTACAGACCTGAACGCCAGGGAAGTGGTAACTCTGGCACCTCTGCTCTTTTTCGTACTCTGGATCGGTCTGGCTCCCGGGCCATTTCTGGAGGTCATGCATACCAGTGTTGATTTTCTGCTCAGCCAGGTCGACGCCGCCCAGGCCGCCGCACTGCAGGCTTCAGTTAAGTGATGGGAAGAAGGAAAAAATTATACCTAAATATCTAACAACAAGGATCAGATAATGTTGTTCGCACCAGAACTTGTACTCTTGATAGGTAGTCTGCTCATCTTCTTTCTCAGTCTGGGGGAGGGGAAGGGCGAAGGGGCGAGGTCACTCACCCTGGGGGTGGGAAGTCTTACCGCCATTGTTCTCCTTTTCAGCTTCAACTCTGAGGGCTCCCTGTTTTTCGAGGCATATAAGGTCGATTTTTTCTCCCAGTTGTTCAAATTAATCATCGTTCTTGCCATGCTCCTGGTCACCGGCTTCACCCGGGATCTGAAGGGGATAAACAACCATGTGATGCCGGAGTATTATCTCTTCATGCTCCTCTCAACCACAGGTCTGGTCATGCTGGTTTCCAGCATGGAACTGCTGACTCTCTTCGTTTCCCTGGAACTGTCCTCCTACTCTCTTTACCTGATGGTCGCCATGCGTGATGAACGCCGGGGTGATAGAATACAGATGGAAGGCGCCATCAAGTACATCCTGTTCGGAGTCATCGCCACCGGCGTCATGCTTTATGGAATGAGCCTGCTTTACGGCTTGACCGGAACCACCTATATTGATTCGCTTATCCCTACGGTGCAGGGCATGATGGGACAGCCCATAATGGTCCTGGCTGTCGCCATGGTCATGGGTGGCTTCTTTTTCAAGCTCGCCATATTCCCTTTTCATTTCTGGGTACCTGACGTCTACCAGGGAGCCGCCAACCCCACTACCTCCTTCATTGCCACCGTCCCTAAGCTTGGAGCAGTAGCCATTCTTATCAGGTTAAGCATGTTCATCATTCCTGCCCAAGGGGGATCCGTGCTCACGAACATGTTGATGCTTCTGGCTATTCTGTCGATGTTTGTCGGCAACTTGTCCGCTCTCGTTCAGACTGATATAAAACGCATGCTTGGGTTTTCCGGTATCGCCCATGCCGGTTTCATCCTGGTCGGACTCCTCACCCTCAAAACAACCGGTATGGCCACCGCCCTTTATTACATCATAGGCTATGTTTTCATGAACCTTGCCTGCTTTCTAGTGATCTGTCAGGTCTCCAGCCAGGGAGAAAACATCTCGATTTCTGATTTCAACGGACTTCACAAGAGAGCCCCTCTTCTTGCTTTAACCCTCCTCGTTGGGATGATGGCCCTGGCAGGCATACCGCCCTTCGTCGGATTTATGGGTAAATTCATGTTGCTGGCAGGGGCTCTGAAAGATGGATATGTTACTCTGGTCATTCTTGCGGCTATTAATACGGCGATTGCCATTTATTACTATCTTTCCGTGGTCAGGGCCGCCTACTGCGAGGCCCCGGAAAATCATCCTCAGGTTGCTCCAGATGGTATGGCGAATCTGTTAGGCGTCATTCTTATGATCGTGATCATAGCCATGGGAGTTCTTCCCGACAAGGTGATGTCTCTCACCACCCTGGCAGTAAATTCCTTATTTTAGAAAATGACATCCAATCATTTTCCCCTTTGCCAGGCTTCCTTTTTCCTGCTCTTGACAGAAAAAAAAAACCGATTATATTGCATCAGGTATAAGCGGACATAGCTCAGCTGGTAGAGTACAAGCTTCCCAAGCTTGGTGTCGCGGGTTCGAGCCCCGTTGTCCGCTCCATCCCTGTAACTACCGGTTTATCCGGACACACCCTGTTGTGATTCGTAGGGTTTGTCTTACCCCCCTTTAGCTTAAGGACGGTACCGGATGAACCATTGCATAACTATGCAATGCATTAGTTTTCCTGAAAAGTGGGCCTGTGCCCGCTTTTTTTTATTTCAGGACGCCGGCTGTGCAAACGAGAGAAATCACTGCACAGTTTGAATTATATTTTTGAATAATCAGATGTCTCTTCAGGACCGCGTATATAAGGAAATGGTTGACCTGATCAAGCCTGTCGTCGAAGATAAGGGTCTTGAGCTGGTGGATGTGGAGTACCGCCGCGAATCCGGTGGCTTTGTCCTGAGAATTATCATTTTCAAAAAGAATGGGGTCTCTATTGACGACTGTGCCGCAGTGAGCCGGGAAGTCGGCCAGCTCCTTGATGTAGAAGATATCCTGGATCACGGATACAACCTGGAAGTTTCTTCGCCTGGCCTGACCAGGCCATTAAAAAATAGAAGGGATTTTGAGAGAAATATTGGAGAAAAGGTCGATATAACCTGCAGACTGGAAGAAGGGGGGACAGAAGTCATCAGGGGAGTTATTCGAGGAATCGATGATATGTCCGTTACTCTGGAAAGTGATTCTGGGTGGGTAAGTTGCCCTTTATCCGGAATAAAAAAAGGGAAACTGGTTATTGAGTTTTAACCGGAGAGTATGATATTTACGTATTTCAAGTCTGAATAACCCTTATAGACAGGGGAGTGCTATAGATGATAACCGAGCTCAAAAGAATTATCGATCAGATAAGCAGGGATAAGGGAATAGACCGGGAATTACTCGTCAATACCCTGGAGGAAGCTGTTCTCTCAGCGGCAAAAAAGAGGTATGGTCAACGCCGGGATATTGAAGTGCAGTTTAATGAAGAGATTGGCGAGGTCGAACTTTTCCAGTTCCGGCAAGTTGTTGAGAAGGTCGAAGATGAACAGACTGAGGTGTCCATTGAAGAAGCCAAGCAGCTGGACCCTGAAGTTGAACTGGGAGACGAGCTTGGATCCAAGATGGAAGATGTGGCCGATCTGGGCCGGATTGCTGCTCAATCAGCCAAGCAGGTGATCATCCAGAAGATGAAGGACGCCGAAAGAGGGGTCATCTATGAGATGTACAAGGACCGTAAAGGCGAAATCCTCAACGGCATTGTCCAGCGTTTCGAGCGCGGCGATATGATTATCAATCTTGGGCGAACAGATGCCGTTCTGCCCAGAAAAGAACAGATTCCCAAGAGATCATACCGACAGGGTGATCGTATCCGTGCCTATCTCAAAGAAGTCAGGGAGGACGTTACCGATAAGCAGCTTATCCTGAGCCGGACCTGCAATGAGTTTCTGATAAAGCTTTTTTCTCTGGAGGTTCCAGAGATAGCAGAGGGTGTTGTCAAAATAATAGGGGCCGCCCGGGATCCAGGCTCTAGGGCTAAAATAGCTGTGACCTCAACCGAAAATGATGTTGATCCGGTGGGCGCCTGTGTGGGTATGAAAGGTTCGCGGGTGCAGAATGTAGTCCAGGAACTCCAGGGGGAGAAAATTGATATTGTCCACTGGAGCCCCGATTCCGCCAAATATGTCTCCAATGCCCTGGCACCCGCTCAGATCTCCCTTGTCGTTGTGGATGAGGACAGACATACCATGCTGGTTGTAGTTCCTGATGATCAGCTCTCTCTGGCCATAGGACGGCAAGGGCAGAACGTGCGCCTTGCCTCTCAGCTTATCGGTTGGAGAATTGACGTCAAGACCGAAAAGAAATATGCCAGGATGAGGGAGGAGGGCTTTCAATCCCTTCTGTCTCTTGATTCTGTCAACGATAAAGTCGCCGAAATGCTGTACGAGGGAGGGATAACTTCTCTTGTTGAACTGACAGAAGCTTCCACCAGCGATGTAACGGAGTCGGCCGGGATCGATACGGATGCGGCGGATCGTCTTATCGAAGAGGCTGCTGGCAAATTAGCGGCTGAGGCTGAACTCGAAGAGCATGATGAAACTGAGCAGGAAACCGGAGTCAGCGTCAAAGAGGACAACATGTAGACAGACAGGAAAGGCGCTTCAATAACAGGAGCGGGGCC
>JBEPXR010000067.1:0-10323 GCA_041641775.1 Desulfobia sp.
ATTCCAGCCTGATTGCCAAGAGCGATTTGCGTCTGCCCGATTACGCCCCCTCTTGTGCCTCCTCCAGGTCCTTCCTGGTTGCCATGCAGCGCAGATTCCCCTCTGAAGCGGCCTGAAAACATTTATTGCACGATATGCAGCGGGCCGGGTCGGTATTTCCCGAAGTCCAGCGATTTATCAGGTCCGGTTCCAGAATGAGGGGACGGGAAATACTGAAATATCGAGCTTCTTCCTGTTGAAAAATGTCATTTATTACCTCAAATGATCGAAGCCCTCCCACCAATGCGGACCTGGCCTTGACCTCCGGGGGCATCTTTTGCAAGTAATCCCGGAAGTAGGCCTCCTTATCGGGAGAATTAATACCTGTTCTGACTGGAGAAAGCTTCTGAGCTGCCGCCACCCCGCCAGAGAGCTCTATAAGATCCATTCCTTTTTCAACCAGTCTGCTGCAAATCCAGACAGAATCTTCCGGTGCCAGTCCCACCTGATCGAAATCGGCACAGTTGATCTTGATCATCACGGGGAGTCGGCCGCCTACTTCCCCCTTGACTGCCTCGAAGACTTCGAAGATAATTCTGGCCCTGTTTTCAAGGGAGCCGCCGTAGCTATCCTGCCTCAGGTTGGAATACGGAGAGAGAAACTCGGAGAGCAGAAAACCGTGGGCGGAATGAATCTCCACGGCATCGAAATCCGCCTCCACCGCCCTCCGTGCGGCTGCGGCAAAATCATCGACAACAGACTGGATGTCCTCGACTGTCATGGCTTCAGGAATGGTATCAGTAGCCCTTTCTTCAACCTCTGACGGCGCCCAGGCGGGCAATCCTGAATCATAACTTCTCTGGGCGCCGGCATGGGCAAGCTGGATACCGATTTTACCGCCCTCGGCATGCACTTCCTCGGTCATCGCCTTCAATCCCGAGACCAGCTGATCATCGTCTACTCCCAATTGGCCGGCGTTTGCCTGTCCCCTTTTACTGATGTAGGCATGGCCTGTCAGAATGAGTCCGGTCCCACCCCGGGCAAGCTTCCTGTAGAGATGGACCAGCTTTCCTGTCACCTCTCCCCTCTCCCCGGCCATACCTTCCCACGTCGAAGACCTTATAAACCGATTTCGTAAACCTATATTTCCCAGCTGTGCTTCTTCAAAAAGATTCTCCATTTTTTCCTCCTCAAAAAAATATGATCTACCCTCAATCTAACAAAGCTGGAATGGCAAGTGAAAAAAAATAAACAAGCAGTTCTCCAAGGCCGGATGTTTTTATCTCAATACTGGATGTCCTGTATGGTTATTGCATTTGACAGAGCTGGGCGCTTCGGGTACTAATGGCACAGCTTCAGAAAGACGGTATGAGAAATGATAAATTCTGATCATGAGCTTGCGGAATTTTCGCGATCATTTCCACCTGCCGTCAACCAATAACCGGTATTTATAGAGGAAGGAGAAACAACCATGGGCTTTCGCTGTGGCATAGCCGGCCTGCCCAATGTAGGCAAATCAACCATATTCAATGCCCTTACCGCGGCCGGCATCGAATCGGCCAATTATCCCTTTTGCACCATCGAACCCAATGTGGGAATGGTGCCGGTTCCGGATAACAGGCTGGACAAGCTGGCCGAGCTGGTCAAGACCCGCAGCAAGATACCGGCTCAGATGGAGTTTGTGGACATCGCCGGTCTGGTTGGGGGAGCCAGTAAGGGGGAAGGCCTGGGCAACAAGTTTCTGGGCCATATCAGGCAGGTCGACGCCATTGCCCATGTAGTGCGCTGTTTTGAAGACCCGAACATCACCCACATCGATGAAGACATCGATCCGCTCAGGGACAGGGAAATCATTAACACCGAATTCATGCTGGCCGATCTGGAAACGGTTGAGAAGAGACTTGATAAAACAGGACGCCAGGCCAAGTCAGGGGACAAAGCAGCCCGCAAAGAAGTAACCATCCTGGAACAGCTTCAGGCTCTGCTCAACAGAGGAGAACCAGCCCGTCTCCTGGAGACCGATGAAGATGGCAGAATCCTGCTCCGGGAACTCTGCCTTCTTACCAGCAAACAGGTGCTTTATGTAGCCAACGTGAAAGAAGAAGATGTCGTCTCAGGCAACCGGTGGACTGAAGCACTGCAAGAAGCTGCTTTCAAGGAGGGGGCCGGAGTGGTTATCATTTCCGGGGCCATAGAAGCGGAATTGAGCACCCTGGAGCCTGATGAACAGCAGGAGTTTCTGGCTGACCTGGGCATGGAGCAGCCGGGGCTCCACAGATTGATCAGCGCCGGCTATGCCCTGCTGGGCCTGATCAACTTTTTTACCGTGGGCGAAAAAGAGACCAGGGCCTGGACCATTCCTCGAGGCTGTAAAGCTCCCCAGGCCGCCGGGGCTATCCACAGTGATTTCGAGAAAGGCTTCATCCGGGCCGAGGTCATCAAGTACGAGGACTACATCAGATTGGGCAGTGAAGCCAAAGTCAAGGAAAAGGGGCTGATGCGGCTGGAAGGCAAGGAGTATATTGTCCAGGATGGCGACTGCATCAATTTTCGCTTTAACGTCTGAATGAAAACCGGCACCGACTTCTCTGCCATATTCACCCTTTCCTTCTGCAATAAACGCTAAAATGCCTTGACAAATCAGTCATAGCCTGTTTCTTTTCAAGGTCGATGGCTGCCTGAAGCAGAGCGGTTCAATTGATAAGTCCGGCCTCTACCTACCCGAAAATATTCCAGAAATAACAAGTTATTATATTCACAGGCCCATGAAGCTGCTGAATCGGTTCAAAAGGTATCCCGCTTATCACAGGAAACAACTGCATTGCGAAACAACGAGCTCAGTTCCACAGAGAAGCTTCTCAACCTGATCAAGGGGCAGGATCAGCAGGACTCCGTCTTCTCTGAAACTCGAAACTCCCGCCTGGCAAAACAGCCGCGGCCTGATAAAAAACCGCTCCTTTCCCGCATTTCCCCCCTTGGAGAAGAGATTGTCGTCGGTGTGGATATCGGCCCTACCGATGTCAAGCTGGTAAAGATCGCCCACTATTCGGAATATAATATCCAGCTCCTTGCGGCCCGAACTGTTGCCCTCGATTCCGCCATGTCACGGAACAGTCAGGAATTTCATGGTTTCCTGCGTAAAACATTGAACGACTTCTGCGCCCCGACCAGAAAATTCAAGATCTGGACCACCATCTCTTCCCTCAACGTCGAAATTCGTCTCCTCAGTTTCCCTGTTGTCCCTAAAAATTTGATGACCAACGCTGTCCGTCTCACTCTGCAGAAGGAAGTTCCTTTTGATGAAAAAGAGATGATGTTCGACTACGAATACCAAGGGGCGATAACGGAAGGCGAGGTGAACAAGCTGTCTGTTCTGGCTTTCATTGCTCCCAAGAAAGAGATCAGAGAGATCAGGGAGCTGTTTGGGAAAATCGGCTACCCCCTTGCCGGAGTGACAGTAATCTCCTTCGCCCTCCAGAATCTCCATCGTGCTGGAAGTGGCCGAAGTGAAAATGTACCGGAATGCCACCTTTTCATTGGCAGTGACTGGTCGAGGATTGACCTCTACGACCGGGGAGCACTGACGCTGATCCGTGATGTGAAAACAGGGAAAAACAGCATGATTGAGGACATCATGGAAGGGGTCAACAGACAACTGCGGGATCGGGAATTACCTGAAAGCAGTGAGGAAAAAGCCGGAATTCCCCCTGCTAACGGAAACGATCCTGCCCTCTCAGGCAGCGGCCTTTCGGATTACGGTGCGGAAGAGCCGCTGTCCGGGACTGAACCCGAAAGTGCGGATGGAATGTTCGTTCTCGATCTGGAAGGTACCAGGGAGGAACCGGAACGGGAAATGCAAACCACGGAAGAAATCAGTCTGAGAGAAGCAAAATCGATCCTGGAAAGTCAACTCGAAAATAACTCACCTGATCAGAAAAAGACAGGTTACAGCCTTTCCTCCGGGGAGATTTTTACGTTTATCAGGCCCTCCATCGACCGGTTGCTCCGCCAGATAGAAAGGACAATCAGCCACTACACTACCTCTTTCCAGGGCAGAAGCCCCGGCCGGCTCTATTTTACCGGGAGCCTGGGGACCTACCGGAGGCTGGTGGAATACACCGGCGAGCAGCTGGGTATTCATGCCGCCGCTCTCGATCCTTTCGAATACATTTCACATAACCGGACAAAGATCCCCTCTTCCCTTGGAGAGCGTATCGATTACGCCCCTGCCGTGGGTCTCGGCCTTTCCAAAGCCGGCAGGACCCCCAATTTTCTCTACACTCAGGAGGATAGAGAACATATCGACCGTCTGGCCAGAAAAGACCGGATCATCTTCGGCTGCTTCCTGGCTGCGATTTTTGTCTCTCTGGCCGCTTATATCTGGCAGAATCAGGTGATCAGCGCAAAGCAGGGAGAACTGGACTCACTCAAGCGGGAACTGCGGCAGTACAGCCCTGAAGTCAGTGAACCATTTCTGCGGAGAATGGCGGTGGAGATCACCCGGAAACAGGCGTCCTGGCAGACATACCAGAAAAAATACCGGGGCCTCGGTCTCATAGGTGAACTGGTTTCGCTGACTCCACCGGATACTACATACCAGGAATGCGCTATTATTCCCGGACAGAAGAGAGCCGGAAAAAATACCGCACAACAGATGGTATTAAAGGGCCGAATCAGGGGAAATATTGAGATGCTGGAACCCCAGATGGCCCATTTTCTGGTTAAACTGGCCAATTCCTCCCTCTTTGATCAACCCAGAATAGAAAAAAGTGTGGTCAGGAGTAAGACCGACGGCAATAAAAAGAAAGGGGAAGAAACAGGAACCCTCAGCTATACAGTCAGGCTGAATATCCTTTGATCAGAGTATGGCGAATCAAGCACCCAACCATCTGAAAGTACGAAGTCTGGTCTATCTTGGCCTCTGTGTTGCGGGAGTGGCTGGTTTTCTGCTGATCGCCGTAATTCCCAATTATCTCGCCATTAAGAACCTGCAGCAGGATACCAAGCAGACCAGGACCAGGATAGCCAGGCAGGAAGTCCTCTATCCTTTTTACCAGCAGATGCTGCACAAACTCCAAAATCTTGAGAGTAGATCCATGGCCCTGCCATTTCCTGACCGAACCGGACTGGCACGTGAGGATCTTGGCAGAATAGAAAGAGATTTCAGCCAGGCCGCGCGCCAGGCCGGGATAGAGCTGAAAACCGTGCCCGATCTGAGTTCCCTGACTCGCAGTTCCAGAACCCTGGTAGTCAACAGCAGTGGTAGAGGGAACTTTTTCTCTTTCCGTAACTTCCTGGTGGGACTGGGGAGGCTGCCCTACTTGCAGAAAATGGAAAAAATTGAAATACAGGCCATGCCAGAAGAAGTACGCTTCAAGATCAAGTGCAGGCTGGCACTGGAATAAAGCAGTGAAGTACAGATAAGCGCTCCCCGAATCGTCATCGAACCCTTAAAGGACGTCATTTCCGGATTTAAAAAAAGCTATTGAATAAACGACAAGTTCTTATACTGACCCTTATGGTCCTGCTGGCCGCCTATGCCGCCTACACATATCTTACACCACCCCTGGACGGCGGCGAGCAGCAGGAGCAGGTCGGACAGTTGAAGGATTTCGTGAAAAAATCTTCCCGGCTGATTCAGAAAGGGGAACTTTCAAAACGCCAGGACCATAGCATAAACATGGCTGAAACCGGCTGGCGTCGGAACCCTTTCCAGGCTCCACCCCTGGAAGAGAAGGAAGAGGGAAAAAAGGAAATTGCCGTCGGAAACGAATTGATTTACAGCGGCTTTCTGGAGGGGGGCAAGAGCAGAATTGCCATCATAAACGGCCTGGAGTACCAGGTGGGAGAAAGTTTGCAGGGGGATGAATTCATTGTTCAGAGCATCTCCCCCGACCATGTCGTCCTCGGCGTGAGGGGGAAAAGTCAAACAGTTACAGTACCCTTTTCTGAATAAAGAGACATCAGTGGAAAAAACCACGAATCTTCTAGAGCAGTGGCTGTACAGTTAACCACATATAAATAGGAATCAGTCCATGACGTATAGAAGGCCACGTTACCACCGGAAGTGCCTGCTTACTGCGGCAGTTGGCATCCTGTTCATTATCGCGCTTTCGGCCTGTGCCGACCGACCCGGCACAGATGATGAACAGTTTATTAACAAGTGGAAGGCCAAAGTGGATGAGTCCAGACCAACTGCTCCCCGGGTGAGAAAAAAAGTTATTGACCTGCCCGAACGGCAGACAGAGAAAGAGTCTGCCCCTGCAGAGAAAAAGGCTGCCGACCGAAGTCAAAAACGTCTGCCCAGTCACAGCGTGAGCCTCAACATGCGCAATGCCCCGGTTGATGCAGTGATAAGGGCACTTGCCAGAAGCGCAGGAGTAAATGTCATGTTGACCTCCAGGGTCAACGGGGAAGTTGACGTCAATGTGACCGGAACCCCCTGGGACCAGGTTTTTGAAAGTCTGCTGGCAACCAACGCTCTGGAGTACGAATGGCAGGGGGACATTGTCCGGGTGATAAGTCTGGAGGACATGAAACTCGATCAGGAACTGGAGAAAACCAGGAAAGCACAAATCAAAGCCAGCCAGGAACGGAAAGAAGTAGAACCGCTTCTGATGCGGGTCATAAAACTCGATTACGCCAATGCTCAGCTTCTGGCCCCCACCGTTGAAAAGCTTCTGACCGGGGCCACAGGCAGTGATGGAAACCATGATGCCATCCGGGGATCGGTTACCGTGGACACTGAAAGCAATGCCCTGGTGGTTCATGCCATAGCGGATGATATTACCAAGATGATCACCCTGGTCGAACAGCTGGACCGGCCGGCTATTCAGGTCCTGATCGAAGCCAATATAGTCGAGACCACCAGGGATGTCGCCAGGGAGCTTGGAATACAATGGGGGGGATTGTACCGCAGTACGGTCAACGGCAACAACTACTGGCTTACTCCTGGTCTCAACTCCTCGGGCATCATGGATGGCACTCTGGACACACCGGTTAACCCGACCTCGGGCATGGCTGCTAATTTTCCAGCTGATCTGGCAGACAGCGGCACCGGGATGTCCCTCGGTTTTGTCACAGAGAGTCTGGGCGATTACATTTTAAACGTCCAGCTTTCCGCTCTCGAAGACGAGCAGAAGTTGAATATTCTCTCCAGTCCTTCCATCACCACCCTTGACAACCAGAAGGCCGTTATCGAGTCCGGAGCAAGAATACCCTTTCAGACCGTGGATGATGACGGGGATATCAATACCGAATTTGAAGAGGCTGTCCTCAAACTTGAAGTAACACCCCATGTCATAAATAACCAGGTTCTCAAGCTCAACATTATCACCAACAAGGACGAAGTCGATTTTTCCAGAACGGTTCTGGGCAATCCCACCATCATCACCACACAGGCCGAAACCAACCTTATTCTGCACGACGGCCAGACCACGGTCATCGGCGGCCTGACTAAACAAACGGATACCGACAGCAGAAGCGGTATGCCCTGGTTGAAAGATATCCCCGGACTGGGTTATCTTTTCAAATCGATATCGAACAGCACCCAGATGGAGGATGTCCTTATCTTTATCACTCCCCATATTATAAAAGACAAGCGAGGAGAGATGGAGAATCAGTCATAAACATCCCGGCCCGACAGCGTCTTCTGAAGGAACTCTTATCCTCATTTTCTCCGATCTTGACCTATGAACTATTTCGAAATTCTCAACCTTACCAGGGAGCCTTTTTCCAATTCCCCGGATCCGGATAGTTTCTTTGCGTCATACCAGCATGTCAGCTGCCTCCACAACCTGGAACTGGCCATTCGCATGCACAGGGGAATCAACACGGTAACAGGTGAAGTGGGCACCGGCAAAACCACTCTCTGCCGACAGCTCATCAGGCGCTTCAAGGAAGACAATAATACCCTGGCCTCCCTTATTCTCGATCCCTATTTCAGTTCGGAAATGGAGTTTCTCAGGCACGTGGCCACTCTATTCCGCGTCCACCCGGTGGAAAATAACGCAGCCAGCGAGTGGCAGCTGAAGGAACGGATCAAAGATTATCTTTTCCGGAAGGGAGTAAATGAAGGCAAGACCGTTCTGCTGATCATAGACGAAGGTCAGAAAATAACGCCGTCCTGCCTGGAGATACTGCGGGAGTTCCTTAATTATGAAACCAACAGCGCTAAGCTCCTGCAGATCGTGATCTTCGCCCAGAAAGAATTCGAACGGGTTCTGAAGCTTCACGACAACCTGGCCGACCGGATCAACCTGCACTGGCGCCTGGAGCCTATGAGTTTTCAGGACACCAGGGCAATGATCCTCCACCGCCTGGACCAGGCCGGGGCGGCCCACAGAGGCACAAAGCTCTTCAGCCGGCCGGCCCTCTGGATGATCTACCGGAAAAGTGGGGGCTACCCTCGCAAGATAATCACTATCTGCCACAAGATCATCCTGGCCATGATCATCAAAGACAGGAAAAAGGCTGGTCTTCTTCTGGCCCGCTCGGCCGCCGACCGTCTTCCCCACACCCGAACCGGCGGGATCCTCCGTCCGGCGCTGGTTTATTCAGCAGGACTGATCATTGCAATCGGTCTCCTCTTCCACGGCAATATATCGTCATTCCTGCAGACTAATGCATACTCCCCGGAGATATCTTCAGCCTCGCCAACGGCAAATACCGCTCGAAGCGGAGAAGCTCAACCGAGGGAAAGCATCTCCACCTATTCAGGCAGGCCTACTCAGAAGCCCGCCGGTACGATTGCCGGGCAAACCCCGAAGATGGGAGACGGAAAAAATCAAACAGCCATCCTGGGCAGGGTCAGGGTTGAAAGTAAGGACACCCTGAGCGGTCTGATCAGAAAGATCTATGGCCCTGAAAATTTTTCCCCTGCCATTGTTGCCAAAATTCTGGCGGTGAATCCCCGGATGGATAATCCGGATCTGCTGTCAGTGGGGGAAGTGCTCTCCTTTCCGGACCTCGGTCTGCCGGTCATTCCTGAAGGGCGCTGGTGGATCAACATAGCCGACTTTGACGGACTTCAGGAGGCCTGCGAGCAATATGACTCCCTGGCAGTCGGACTTCCAGATATGCTGCTGATTCCGCGTTTCGACCAATCAGAGCAGTGGTTCTCCCTGGTGCTTGGCGAGTCATACCCGGAAAAAGCCGCAGCGGCTGCCTACCTGAAGAAGCTGCCTGGAGAAACCACAGAAAAGGCCGTCATTGTCAAGCTCTCTCACTCCAAGCATACAAATTTATAATACATGAGACAGAAAAAAAGACTCGGTGAAATTCTGGTAGAGGCAGGTCTTCTCAATGAGGAGCAGCTCAAGAAGGCCCTGGCTGAACACAAGAAAGAAAATCTCAAGCTGGGCCAGTATCTGATTCGCAATTCCATTGTCAATGAACGCCAGATCATGGATCAGGTGGCCGGACAGCTCCACATCGAAAAATACGATCCCCACAGGTTCCCGGTCGACCCTTCATTAACCCCGGTAATCGGCGCGGATACAGCCAAACAGTATCAGGTTGCTCCTCTGAAGAAAAAAGGCCATCTCCTGACCATAGCCATGGTCGATCCCATGGACATCAATGCTCTTGATGCCGTGGAAATCCAGGCCAACTGCGAAGTCGTCCCGGTAATCTGCACCGAACAGGAACTGAATCAGCTGATAGACAGACTGTACGGCAGCTATACCGATCTGGACGGGACCATGGAGAGCATCGGCGACCTGGACTTTTACAAAGACGAGGAGGATACCAGGCCGGGCCAGGCAGAAGATCTTAATGTCAGCTCTCTGCAGGGAGAGGCACAACAGGCCCCGGTCATCCGTCTGGTGAATTCTATTCTTTCCCAGGCGGTCCGGGACGGAGCCAGCGACATCCACATTACCCCTGAAAAGGACTATGTTTATCTGCAGTTCCGGGTAGACGGAAAACTCCACGATGTGCCGGCTCCTCCGAAATCCATGTTCCTCCCCATTGCCTCGCGGCTCAAGATCATGGCCAATCTGGACATCGCCACCTCCAGAGTCCCACAGGACGGGCGCTTTACCGTAAAAATGGAAAACCGGGAGATCAACACCCGAGTTTCCACCATGCCCACCGTGCACGGTGAAAATATCGTCCTGCGCCTTCTGGATATGAGCGGGGGAATATACTCACTGGAGAGGCTGGGCATGACTGATGTCGACCTGGCAAAAATCAGAGCTCAGATTGTCAAGCCTTACGGGATGATTCTCTCAACCGGCCCTACCGGCAGCGGCAAGAGCACGAGCCTTTACTCCATACTCAAAGAGATTCATAAACCGGAGATAAACGTCATTACCCTGGAGGATCCGGTGGAGTACCGGATCG
>JBEPXR010000068.1:0-10313 GCA_041641775.1 Desulfobia sp.
GGCCAGCCCCTGCGGCTCATGAATGTTCTTCTCCATCCCACGCCAAGTTCAATGTTGTTTTACGACATGATCGTCCTCAACGGTTATCTTCTGCTCAACCTGATCTGCGGCTGGGGAGTTCTGCAGGCGGAGTACAAGGGGGTGAAGCCT
Organism: Desulfobia sp.; assembly: GCA_041641775.1. GTDB lineage: Bacteria > Desulfobacterota > Desulfobulbia > Desulfobulbales > SURF-16 > JAWLDV01. The sequence goes on from JBEPXR010000068.1 coordinate 151, forward strand.
CCTAAATGGCTCAAACCTTTCATTTATCTGTCCCTGCCCTGGGCTGTTAGTATCCATACCGTAACAGCCTTTCTTTACGCAGGTCTTCCGGGCCGCCATCTCTGGCTGACCGCCATCATGGCCCCCCGTTTTCTGGCTTCGGCCTTTGCGGCCGGGCCCGCTCTGCTTATCGTCATCGCCCTGATCATGAAGAAAACCACCAACTTCAAGATCAGCGACGTGGCGAGGGATAAGCTGGTGACCATTATCGGTTATGCGGCCCTCATCAACCTCTTTTTTGTGGGTTGTGAGGTATTTACCGCCTACTACTCCCAGATTCCGGGACATATGCATCCGCTTGACTATCTTTTCTTTGGCATCACCCACCACGGAGTCGAGTATGACAACCTGGTTTACCCAATGCGCGCCTTTCTGGTGCTTGCCGTCATAGGCATAGGTTTGCTGTTCTACGGCAGGCGGCAGAGCTCCGATCGGCTGGTCGGGGCAGCAGCGGCCATTATCTTCCTGGCCTTCTGGATCGACAAAGGACTGGGCCTGGTCCTCGGCGGTTTTGCAGTAACACCCATGCATCATATAACCGAGTACTACCCGACCTTTGTAGAGGTAGCCATAACCGCGGGAGTGTGGGCCACCGGCTTTCTGGTTCTGACGATCCTATACAAGGTTGCCATTTCGGTCAAACTCCAAAATGAGAAGACCGCTTGACAGAATATTGACAATTCATTAGTACTGAGAGAGCAGGGTCCGCGTCGCGGGCACCTGCTCTTTTCGTTTAAGCCCTGGTCTGAATTCAACCTCAAAGGATTATGGCAGCCTACAACAATATCCTCGATCTTATCGGCAACACTCCCCTTGTCCGGTTGCACCGCATTAATCCCGCCTCCAAAGTGGTCGTGTATGCCAAGCTGGAATCCATGAATCCCGGGGGCTCGGTAAAGGACAGGATAGCTCTCTCCATGATCGAAAAAGCGGAAGAAACGGGGGAGCTGACCAGGGACAAAACCGTACTTGAAGCGACCAGCGGCAATACCGGCATCGGGCTGGCCATGGTTTGCGCCGTGAAGGGCTACAACTGCCAGCTGGTGATGCCTGAGTCGGCCAGTATCGAGCGCCGCAAGATCATGGATGCCTACGGGGCGGGCATCATCCTGACTCCGGCATCCAAAGCCACGGACGGGGCTATCGAACATTCCTATGCCCTGGCCAGGGAAAACCCGGACAAGTACTATCTGACCGATCAGTTCAACAACGAGGCCAACTGGCAGGCCCACTACAAGAAGACGGGCCCGGAAATTATCGAGCAGACCGGGGGCAGGGTCACGGACGTGATAGCTTCGATGGGGACCAGCGGCACGGCCATGGGACTGTCCCGTTATTTCGCGGACAACCATCCCGAGATAAGGTTGACCGCAGTCGAACCTTTTTACGGTCATAAGATTCAGGGCCTTAAAAATATGAAGGAATCATACAGGCCCGAGATATTCAACAAGACGCTGCCGTGGCGGATCGTCAATGTTTCGGATGAAGATGCCTTCCATCATGCTCGTCTCCTGGCCCGCAGGGAAGGGATTTTCGTCGGCATGAGTTCAGGAGCCGCCCTGGTGGCAGCTCTCAGAAGGGCTGAAGAGCTGGACGAGGGAGTCGTGGTGGTCATCCTCCCTGATGGCGGAGAGAGGTATCTTTCCACCACACTTTTTACTTCGGGCCAGAGGCAGGCCGGCGAAAAGGAAGTGCTTCGCTTCTACAACTCGGCTTCCCAGACGAAAGAGCCCTTCAAGCCGATATCCACGAGACAGGTAACCTTCTATTCCTGCGGTCCAACAGCTTACGAGCCTGCCAATATTGTTCATTGCCGGAGATTCATCGTTGCCGATCTCATTCACCGGGTCCTGTTGAACAGAGACTATCAGGTCCGGTTTCTGATGAATTTCACCGACCTCGATGACAATACCATCGCCGGAGCCGAGGCAGCTGGCAAGGAGCTGAAGGAATTTACCGGTGAGTACATCGACCGGTACAAAAGAGATATGGAAGAGTTGGGAGTGCTGCCGGCTACGGAATATCCTCTGGCCTCGGATTATGTCGAGGAGATGATCTCCCTGGCAGGTAGCCTGGTCCAGAAAGGGCATGCCTATGAGAAGCACGGCTCCGTCTACTTCGACGTCTCCAAGTTTTCAAAGTACGGCCTTCTCTCCAGAGTTGATCTCAGCAAGATAAAAATCGGTAAAACCGTTGATCTGGATGACTACGAAAAAGACAGTCCCCTTGATTTTACCCTTTTGAAAAGATCGACTCTGGCTGATCTGAAAAAGGGCATTTTCTATAAAAGCGATTTCGGCAACATCCGGCCCAGCTGGCATATCGAATGCGCGGTCATGACCCTCAATCTGATCGGCGAGACCATGGATATCCATACCGCCAGCCGGGACCTTATCTTTCCCCATCATGAAAATGAAAATGCCATCGCTGAAGCGGCCACCTCCATGCCCCTGGCCAACTACTGGCTGCACAGTGAGCTGGTGCTGGTCGACGGCAAGAAGATGTCGAGGGACAATGGCAACCTGATTACCCTGCAGGATATTCTGGACAGAGGCTATTCCCACCGGGAGCTCAGATTCCTCCTTCTGCGCACCAATTACCGCAAGCCCCTGGAGTTCTCCTATGCCAGGCTCGACGAGGCCCGGGAGAACCTGCGGAGACTCGATGAATTTACCGATAAGCTGCTCGGACTTCCTCCAGGAGTCAATCATCCCCATTTGGACGTCTATCTGACCGAACTGGAAGAAGGCTTCCGCAAGGCCCTGGATGACGACCTTAACATTTCTCCTGCCCTGGGCAGCCTTTTTGATTTTCTCAAGAAGGTGAATCCGCTATTAAACGAGGGGCAGATGGATCTGGAACAGAAAACCGCTGTCCTCGAGCTGCTGGTCAGGATCAATTCAGTGCTCAATGTAATGGATCTGGAATCAGGTCCTCCGGACGCGGAGATCGACGGGTTGATCAGGGAAAGAGAAGAGGCCAGGAAAAATCAGAACTGGCGGAAGGCCGACGAGGTCAGGGAAAAACTGAAGAAAAAGGGGGTCAGGCTGATTGACACGGCGAGAGGGCCAGTGGTCAAGCGTTGATCTCGGGTTCGGATTAAGCGTCCTCTTCTCCGCTTGCAAGCTCATCTTCCTGTATTTTTTTCGCTTCTTTCAGGATCTTTTCGATACTGCCACGATCAAGGGTTTCATGCTCGAGAAGTTCGTTGACCAGGGACTCAAGATGGTCGATATTCTTGGTAAGCAGGGTAGTGGAGAGCTTCCCCTGGCCTTCGATAAGACGCCGCACCTCTTCATCGATTATTTCTGAGGTGTGATCGCTGAACTTCTTGGGGTGGGCGATTTCCTGACCGAGAAAGACATGGTCTTCCTCGCTGGAGAAGTCGACGGCCCCCAGGTTCCGGTTCATTCCCCAGCGGCTTATCATCTTGCGGGCCAGCTTGGTCGCCTGTTTTATGTCGTTTTCAGCCCCGCTGCTGGTTTCGCCGTAGATAAGCTTTTCCGAGGCCCTCCCCCCCAGCATGACGGCAATTCTCTCTTTCAGGTAACTTTCCCTCAGATTGTACTGCTCTTCCCGGGGCATCTGTTCGGTCAATCCCAGGGCCACGCCGTGGGGTATGATGGTGATCTTCTCCAGGGGATCGGCGTGGGGCAGGAGCCAGGCAACCAGGGCGTGTCCTGCTTCATGGTAGGCTATGGTTTTTTTCTGTTCCTCGGTGAGAAGCAACTTCCTTTCCGCCCCAAGGACGATTTTATCCCTGGCCTGTTCCACGGCCTCCCGGTCCACCTCCTTTTTTCCGTCCCTGCCGGCCAGGAGTGCGGCCTCGTTGATCAGATTCTTCAGATCCGCTCCGGAAAAGCCGGCTGTCCGGGCGGCAAGACCGCTCCAGTCCAGGTCGGAAGTGCTACGGATACGGGCGGCATGGACCTTGAGGATTGCCCCCCTGGCCTCCCGGTCCGGCAGTTGAAGAACGACTTTGCGGTCAAAGCGGCCGGGACGCAGAAGGGCCGGGTCGAGGACGTCGGGGCGGTTGGTGGCGGCAATTACCACCACCGATTCCTCCGGGGTAAAGCCGTCCATTTGGGAGAGGATCTGGTTGAGGGTTTGCTCCCGTTCATCGTGGCCCCCACCCAGGCCGGTGCCCCTGCTGCGCCCTACCGCGTCGATTTCATCGATAAATATCATGGAAGGGGCGGCTTTCTTGGCCTTCTCGAACATGTCTCTTACCCGGGCAGCGCCCACTCCGACGAACATCTCCACGAATTCAGAACCGCTGATACTGAAGTAGGTCACCCCGGCTTCGCCGGCTGCCGCCCGGGCCAGCAGGGTCTTGCCGGTTCCGGGAGGTCCCATCATAAGAACCCCTTTGGGGACCTGGGCCCCTATATCCCGGAAAAGAAGGGGCTCTTTGAGAAAGGCGATGATGTCCTTGAGGTCGGCCTTGGCGTAGTCCAGGCCGGCGACATCGTTAAAGGTTACCTTGGGGTCCTCGGCGCTGTAAAGCCTGGCCTTCGACTTGCCGATCCCGAAAATACCGCCGTTGCCGCCGGTCATACGTTCCTGCATCTTCCGGGAAGTGTAGAAGAAGAGCCAGATCAGGAGAAGCCAGGGCAGCATGCCGATCAGCAGCTGCAGCCACCAGGAGACCTCTTCGGACTGGGCCTTGATGATTACCCCGTTCTGCTCCAGCAGAGGAATGAGGTCCTTGTCATCTACCGGGGGAAGGACTGTGGTGAAGCGGCGGGCTGTTTCGGAGGTGGAGGAGCCCCCGTCTTTCAAACGGTCGAGGGCGATCTGGTTTTTAAAGGTGCCGCTGATCGTATCACCTTTCATGGTCACTTCAGCCACGTTGCCCCTCCTTACTTCTTCCTTGAACACTGTGTAAGGGATCTTTTCGGAAGGGGGAGCGCTGACCAGGTTCAACCAGGAGGAGATGACCAGGGCTATGGCCAGAAATATAAAGATATTGCGCCACTCGAATGAGGGTGGCTGCTGGGGTGATCGGTTATCGGCCGGTTTTTTCTGCTCCGCCATTTATTTCAAATAACCCTGTTCTTCCAGGTAAAGCAACACTTCCTGGGCCGCCTCGGCCGGGGTGGTGTCCGTGGTGTCGATGACTATTTCGGGATTGGAGGGAGGCGTATAGGGGTCGGAAACTCCGGTTACCGCGGGGATTTTACCGGCCCGGGCCTTGGCATACAGGCCCTTGCGGTCCCTCTGTTCACAGACTTCAAGAGGGGTGGACATGAAGATCTCCACGTAGCCGCCCAGTTTTGAGATAAGCTCCCTGTTCTTCTGTCTCGGCTCCTCGTAGGGAGCGATCGGGGCACAGATAGCGATGCCGCCGTTTTTGGTGATTTCGCTGGCCACGAAGCCGATCCTGGTAATGTTGAGGCTCCGGTGTTCCCTGCTGAAGGTCAGTTCGCTGGAGAGGTTCTTCCGGACAATATCACCGTCCAGAAGCGTCACCGGCCTGCTTCGCAGTTCCATGAACTTAACCATGAGGACTTTGGCCAGGGTCGATTTTCCCGCTCCGGAGAGCCCGGTGATAAAAACGGTGAAACCCTGCCGGGACCGGGGCGGAAAGGCGTAGCGCAGTTCATTGACCACCTCGGAATAGGAGAACCATTCGGGTATTTCCAGGCCGTTTTCCAGGCGCCGCTTCAGTTCGCTGGAGGAGATGGTTTTCACCTCCATGTCGGACGTGACTTCAGTGGCTGGGATGTATTGGGCCCTGTCTTCGACATAGACCATTTTTTCCTCGTTGATCATCTCGATGCCGATTTCCTCCCCGTATTTTCTGGCCATTTCCTGGGCGGCGTGGGCGGGATAGACGTTTTCCTTTGCCACCACGCTGGCATAGGGGTCGCCGTGGTCCTCGGCAACCAGAAAGTGGGAACAGCCGTAATTGCGCATGATGATCGCCTGCCACAGGGCCTCACGAGGGCCGGCATAGCGTTTGGCCAGAGGCAGCAGGCCGAGGGAGATCATGTTTTTGGGAAATTTTTTGACGATTTCCTGGTAGCAGCGGACATGGGTGTAGTGGTCGAGGTTGCCGGGATGATCGAGACCGACCACGGGCTGGAGAAAAATTGAGGCCCCGGCGTCCCGGGCCGCTTTCATGATCATTTCCCGGTGGGCGCAGTGGAGGTAGGCGTCGGTCTGGAAGCCCAGGACCTTGCGCCAGCCGTTCAGGGTGAACTGGCGGTTGGTTTCCGAGGGTGTGAAGCGCAGCTCCTGGAAATCGTAGTGGATCGGCAGGTTGATGCCCTCGAGGCTTCCTCCGACATAGACAGGGCCGGTATCCCGGTACAGGTGCATCACGCTGGGATGCTTCTCCGGATCATCCGTGCCGTAAACGGAGAGGGCTTCCTTTTCCTTGTCAGGGCGCCAGATCTCCTCGATGTTGAGAAGAGCAAGAAGGAAGCCCTCTTCATCGTTCAGGGCCAGGTTCTCGCCCACGGAAAGTTTGTCCGCCAGTTTCTCGCTGATGTCAAGGCAGATCGGCATCGGCCAGATGGTGGAATCGGCAAGCCTCATGTCCTGCAGGACGCTTTCGTAGTCATCCTTGGTCAGAAAACCCTGCAGAGGGTAGAAAGCCCGGTTGAGCAAAAGCTCCAGGTCACAGATCTGCTTGGGGTTGAGATCAAGGGAGGGGGTGTCCAGGGCCTTGAGCTTGAGGGCTTCCGTGCGCCGGAAATGTACCAGCAGACTTTCGGAGTAATCGGTCATGGTTGGAGTTCAGGGTTTTTAGTTCTTAGTCCAGAGAGTTCTGAGTTCCCGGTACTATGGTTGCCAATATCCACACGACGTGGTTTAATTGGTGTCTTATTGTCTCGAGTCGGCAGCAAACAACAGGATGTCCCGGATCTGGGGAGATCAGTAACAGAGGGCATCACCAGGCTTCGGGGTTTCGTCTCAGTTTAGCACGATTTATCAGTATATCCCAAACTTAATTAATGTCGGTTAGTAAAGCAACCGGATTATCGGGTCAGCCGGTTGACCATATTCATAATTATTCATAACTGTCAGACACACACCTTCGGTGAAGGATTCCAGGATATGGCATGAGTTTTCTATTGTTTAAGAAGGGAGATACAAAGGCGGGAGGCGGGGAAGTCAGGGTCTTTCTGCCCGGCTGGGGATTTGACGGCCGTTCTGCCCATCTTTTCCCAGCCCTTGAGGGGGAAATATTGATTGTTCCGGCCGGCCAGGCCAGCCCCCGGATGACGGTCAAGCTGGACAGTTACCTGCAGGAAGTAGGTCTCCACCGGATCAAGCTGATCGGCTGGTCCATGGGAGCCAACCTGGCCCTTGATTTTGCAGCGAACCAGAGGGAAAAAGTGTCTTCCCTCACCCTGGCGGCGATGCGATCATCCTGGCCGGCCGCTGATATCCAGGCTATCAGGGAAGGACTCCTGGCTGATCCCCCCCGATTTATGGCGGATTTTTACCGTAAATGCTTCCTGGGAAGCCGCACAATCTATGAGCGGTTTGTCGCCGAACTCCAGGAAAGCTATCTGGAGGACCTTGACCTCGGCGTTCTCCTGGAAGGTCTTGATTATCTGGAACACTACCGGCTTGTGCCGGGCCTCTCACTGCCGGAAGCAGGGATAATGGTTTTGCATGGGGAAAGGGATATCGTGGCGCCGGTGGCGGAGAGACCGAGGCTTGCCGGGGCCTGGGAAATGCTGTATCCCCGGCTGGGACACGCGGTATTAAGCGGAGACGGGATACCTTTATGAAGTCGGGACAGGGGAGCGATCACGAAAAGGAGGTAATCCGCCGGAAATTTTCCCGGGCGGCCCGCAACTATGAACTTTACGCCCGGGTCCAGAAAGAGTGTGCCGGCTATCTCCTGGATACCCTGCCCGGAGGATTTCATCCCGACTTCATCCTGGAGATAGGCTGCGGAAGCGGGAGCTACAGCCGTCTCCTGGCCGAAAGATACCCGGAGGCCGCGCTTACGGCGCTCGATTTCTCCGAGGAGATGCTGGCTGCGGCCCGGCGCAGCACAGCGGAGGCGGACATCACTTTTCTGCGGGAGGAGGCCGAGGAGTATCTGGCCCGGACCGGGGAACGGTTCGCCCTTGTTACCAGCAATGCGACCCTGCAGTGGTTCAGGGATCTGCCCGGGGCCTTCGCCAATCTGGCCGGACTGTTGAAAAGCGGCGGCCTGGTCCATGTCTCGGTTTTCGGACCGAAGACTCTGGGCGGTGTGGGCGAGGCCCTGCGCCGGGTTGTCGATTCCGCCATCCGCCTGCCCTCGGAGAAGTTTGCGGACCAGGATCTGCTCAGGGAGGCGGCAGCCCCGTATTTTGGGAGTCTCGAGATCAGGGAGCGGAACTTCGCATGGCGGTGCAGCTCTTTTCTGGATCTCCTGAAGCAGATCCGTCAGACCGGAACCGGAGGTTTCACGGAGAATCCCCCCCGCCTGACCAGAGCGAGGATGGCCGAGCTCGATGAGATTTTGAGGCGCCAGTCCGGAGAGCAGGCTGGCGAGGCTGGCTACACCGTGGCCTATCAGGTCTTTTTCCTGACCGCTGCGGAGCCGCTGCGGCTGGAACGGGACCCTGGCCGCTGATTTTCCAGGAGCCGCCTCTGCTCCCGGCGCTCTTTGCCTCCCCGGGAGACATGGATCGGCTCGAGAGTGTCCCGGTCGAGCCCGGTCACATACATGGCGGTGGACAGGGTTCCCGGGGTGGGTGTGAAGTCCTGGAACTGCCGGACCTGGAGCCCCGCCTTCCGGATCTTTCCGGCCATCTCTTTCATGTCCTCCACGGTGCAGCCCGGGTGGGAGCTGATCAGGTAGGGGGTGAGATGAATTTTTTTCCTGCTTTTCCCGGCAATCCGGCGGCAGAGGGTCAAAAAATCGTCCATGACGCCGGCATCCGGCTTGTGCATGAGCCGCAGCACATTGCTCTCGGTGTGTTCGGGGGCGATCTTGAGGGCTCCGGGGGTATGGTCGAGGGCAATTTTCTCGAGAAGACGGGGCGTCTTGAGCAGGAGTTCCATCCGCAGCCCTGAAGAGATGAAGACGTGCTTGACTCCGGGGATTTTTTCCGCCTTTTCAAGCAGGGTAAGAAAGGCCTTTTCATCTATCTCCAGGTGGGGGCAGATTCTTTCGGCCCGTTTCCCATGAGCGGAAGGCGGTTTCTCCCCCCTGTACAGGCAGTCCCTGTTCCGGCAGCCGCCTATCCGGCATTTGACCCCGTAAAGGTTGGCGGTCGGCCCGCCCAGGTCGGTGATGGTCCCGTCAAAATCGGGACTTTCCGCGATCCTGCGCAGCTCCTTCAGGGTGGATTGTTCACTTCGTGAGCTGAGCTCCGCACCCTGGTGACGGGAAATGCCGCAGAAGGAGCAGTTGCCGCAGCAGCCCCGGACAATGGTCACTGAGTTGCGGATCATGCGCCAGGCCGGGACCTCGCCTGCCTCAGGGTGGGGCAGGCGAGTAAAAGGCAGTTCGTAAAGCCGGTCGAGTTCTTTGGCGGCCAAGGGTGCGGCCGGGGGATACTGGACCGTCCATATAGACTGCTGATGCTGGGCCAGTATCCTGGAGGATGAAACCCTGGACTCCTGGTCGATGAGCAGTTCGGCCTCCAGAAAGGCTTCCGGCTGCCGGTTGATCTTCTGCCAGGAGGGCAGGGTGAGGAGATTTTCCTCCGCAGCCGCGAGCACGTCCATCTCCCGGTCGGTGAGACGCAGACAGGTGCCGGGAATGGCGGTAAGGTCGCGGTTCCGGGAGAGTCTTTCGGCAGCCTCCAGGACAGCCCGCTCCCCCATGCCGTATATGAGGAGGTCCGCCTTGGCGTCAACCAGGACGGAGCCCCGAAGTTTCTCCTGCTGATAGTCGTAATGAATGAAGCGGCGCAGCGAAGCCTCCAGGCCACCCAGGATGACCGGCGCCTTTTCCCGGAAGGCGCTGCGGGCCAGGTTGGCGTAGAGGATGGTGGCCCGGTCCGGCCGGCGCCTGTTTTTTTTCTTTTTATCGCCACCGAAATAAGGGTTGCCGCCAGGGGAGTAGCTGTCCGTATCCCGGACTTTCCGGTTGCCGCTGTAATTGGCGACGATGGAGTCGAGGTTGCCGCTGCTGATTCCCCAGAAGAGGCGGGGCGGGCCGA
>JBEPXR010000069.1:0-10073 GCA_041641775.1 Desulfobia sp.
GGATCGTTACGGAATGCCTGATAGAACGAATGGTAGGCGGAATCGTATTCTCCTTGGCTAAACTGCTGACGCCCTTGAACGATGAATTCCTCGCAGGTCTCACTCAAGGCCGTCGAGATGATAAACAGGCTCATTACCATTGCCATACCGACAATAGAGATCACGGTGCGCATGGACTCTCCAAACAATGGGATTTGACTGGGCTACATTGGAAAAAAACGGATAAGAAAACTAAAAAAGTAATTACAATCAGAATGTTAAGGGTTACAATAAACTATAAAATAATTAAAAAGCAAGAAATTCCGGCTGCAGCGATGTCGCGTTTTCTATCAAATCTATCGGACGATAACACTGGATAGTGAAAAAATTATTTCCGCTTTTTCTTTCCTTCCTGGTTTATACTCACTTCTGCTGGCCGCTCCTGAACCCTGCCGCCTCCCAGACCGCCGACTGGAACCTTTCCACCGAGAAACAACTGGCCTTGCCCGGCCACAGAAAAAGCCTCCGGGTATTCTGGCAGACAAGAGATGAAGGCAGTTTTACCGGCGCAGGAGACATACCGATACGATACTGTTACATCCACAATGAAGCGGGAAAGGGAGCAGTGGTTATAGTAAATGGCCGGGGAGAGAGCTTCCTGAAATATATAGAGGCATCCCACGATCTCCACAAACAGGGATATTCAGTCTATATGTATGATCACAGGGGGCAGGGACTGTCCGGCAGGATAGTAAACGACCCGATGCTCGGCCATGTCGAGGATTTCGACAATTACCTGATGGATCTCGAAAAATTCTACAGGCAGGTGGTAAGAAAAAAAGAAAACGGCAACATCTACCTCCTGTCTCATTCCATGGGAGGAGCCGTAGCTGCATTATATCTGGCGAAACATCCCGATCATTTCCAGGCCGCGGTACTCTCCTCCCCCATGATGGAGATAAATACGGGAATCGTTCCTGTCTCGCTTGCCTGCAAGACAGCGCAGTTACTGCATGGTTTCAGGAAGTTCCTGGGCTGGGATCCGGGTTATGTTCCCCTGACAGGCCCTTACCGGGAAAAATCTTTCGAAGGGAACCGGCTGACACACAGCATACTGCGCTATAAACTGTTCATCTCTTCCCTTTATGAGAAAAACCCCATGATAAGGATGGGTGGGCCTACCAGTCAATGGGTGACAGAGGCCTGTCTGGCGGCAAGGGAAACAAGGCAGTATGCGGGGCGGATAGAAACGCCGGTATTACTCCTGCAGGCCGGTGGAGACCAGATGGTTGCGGCTGCGGGCCAGGAAGAATTCTGCACGAATCTGGCTGCGGGCGGGAAAAGCATCTGCCAGGGAGGAGGCCCTGATAGAATTGAGGGTGCCTATCACGAAATCCTCATGGAAAAGGACGAGTACAGAATTCCGGCCTTGACCAGGATACTGGAATTTTTCAGGAGGTTCTCAGTCAGGGATACCTCTTCCCAGAACCTGCAGCAGGTTAACCACTAACCCAGAGCCTCTCTGAGTGCTGAGATGCTGCCGTCCTTTATTACCAGAAACCGCACCTTCTCTTCGCCGACACCGATCTCTGCCATTTCACGGTTAAGTCTTTCCACCCTTCGCCCCATTCGGTCCCGGGTGGCGGGATGCCGTTCATCCTTTTCACCGCTGCAAACCGCAACGACTATCCGGTCAGCACCTTTTTCCAGAGTGTCGAGAAGATCGGTAACATCCAATCTGGCCAGACTGGAAAGATATATTTCAACAAGATCGTCTCCGCCGGCAGACTCCCTCCCCTGCCACTGCCCTTCGGAGGCGCCCTGACCACAAATATAGATGACGGTCCTGGCTCCTTTTTTTTCTAAACCGACCGTCACTTCCTGCTCAACCCTGTCTATTTCCCGGTTTCCCAGTGTAATGGCCCGGGCCGGGCACTCAGTTACACAAATTCCACAGGCCTGGCAGCGCCGGGGGTCTATATGGGCAATATCGTCCATGTAAGGCGCATCAAAGGGACAGACTCGGACACAGGTCAGACATTTCACGCAGCGACCGGGGATAACCTCTGCCCCGTTGCCGCATTCCAGACAGCGTTGTGCTTCAGGCAATGCGGTCTCAGCGGTAAAGCCAAGCTCAAAAGGTTCCAGGCTGTTCTTCCTTTCTGCCGGCGGCAAGACAGGCTGATTATGCCTCTCGATCCTGGTGACCGCTTTTCCCGCGACCTGGTCAAGACGTTCGATTACCTGGGGCTGGTCATCATATTCAGCCAGATCTATCTCTCCACCGCGCAGGTGCTGATCGACAGCTTCCGCGGCCCTTCTGCCGCTGGCACAGGCCTCAACCACTGAGCCGGGAGGTGTGATCGCTTCACCACAGGCAAATACCCGATCAAGACTGGTCATCTGGGTATCCGGTGAAAAACTGAGCCGGTTGAACTGGTTGAATTCCAGCCCGCTTCCCTGGCGGAAGCCGTCATCCAGGGCCTGTCCTATGGCGAAAACTATTGTATCGCAACTGGTGGTATTGAGATCCCCTTCATCAAATTCAGGAGAGAAGCGACCTTCTTCATCAAAAACCCGGGTTACCTTCTTATGGCGCAGTCCTTGGAGAGTACCGTCTCCGGCGATTTGGACTGATTCAGGACCTCTGCGATTGATGATTTCAACTCCTTCATCTCTGCACTCCTCAATTTCCCACTCCCAGGCAGGCATTTCCTCTTCCGATTCCAGACAGATCATTCTGACCCGCTCACAACCATAGCGCACGGCGGTTCTTGCGGCATCACAGGCTACATTGCCGCCTCCTATCACCAGGAGGTCCCGGCCGACGTCTATCTTCCTCCTGTTGGACACCGCTGACAGAAAATCCAGCACACCATAAACCCGGGGGTGATCGGTGCCAGGCAGAGGCAGAATACGGCTGCTGCTCAGACCGACAGCCAGAATGACGGCCTCAAAGCCTTCATCGTCCAGCAGCTGGGTTATAGTCTTATCCTTGCCGATCTCCACTCCGGTCCGCAGTTCAATGCCATGGGCCAGGATCCATTCCACATCGGCCTGCACAGCTTCCCTGGGAAGACGATATGGTGGGATAACCTGAGCAGGAATCCCTCCGGCCACGTCCCCCTTTTCATAGACGACAGGCTGATAACCCCGCAGGGCCAGATCAAGGGCGGCACTCATGCCGCTGGGTCCGCTTCCGATGATGGCGATTCTTCCCCGGTTCTGGCTGGGTGGTTTATTGACCGTGGGTCTTGGCGTCTTTTCCAGGGTGAAACGTTTGAGTTCCCGGATCGCTACGGATTCATCGACATCACGTCGCCTGCAGTTCGCCTCGCAGGGATGATGACAGATCCTGCCGCAGACCGAGGCAAAGGGCAGACTCCGCCGGATGACATCGGTCGCCTCCTGGTACCTGGCCTGGGAAATATGATGAACATAGGAACGCACGTCGGCATGGGCCGGGCAACCATTTCGGCAGGGCGGCCACATGTCGGCTCTTTTCTGCTGTTCTTGCGGATCTGTCATAACTCGTAATCGGTTCGGTTAAATGCTGAATTCAAATCTGGCACCGGGTCAAAGGTCCGGGCCGAAATGGACTATATCGCTGCATTGGCAGCAAGATACTCCTTCACCTGATCTACATCGGCGTCGAGCACCTTGCACCTGCTTTCCATACTCTCCAGCCCCCTGAGGGGTTCCGGCAGATCAACCGGTCTGCCAATCGCTTTTTCCACTGCATCTCCAAACTTGGCCGGATGGGCAGTTGCCAGGCAAATCATGGGAACCCCGGCCTCTTTCAGGCTCAAGCCCCCCCCGACGCCGACGGCGGTATGGGGATCGAGCACATAATCGGTCTGCTTATAAAACTCCCGGATCGTCTCCAGAGTTTCCTTTTCGTTCACGGATCGTGAAAGGAAATTGCTGCTTATTTCCTTGCGCTCATCCTCTGAAAAATGGAGGGATCCGTTCAGGCCGAAGAGTTCCATCCTTTCTCTTGTCTTCTCCGGATCTTCCCCCAGTAAGTAAAAGAGGAACCGCTCGAAATTGCTGGCGACCTGGATGTCCATGGAGGGACTTGAAGTGTGTACTACTTCGCTCAGGGAATAATCTCCGGCTGTGACAAACCGGGTCAGCAGATCGTTTTCATTGGTAGCCAGCACCAGGTTGCGTATGTGGCCGGGGAGAAGACGGCGGGCCAGGTATCCGGCAAATATGTCACCGAAGTTTCCGGTGGGCACGGCAAAGTCAACGGTCTCAGATCCCGACTGTTTCAGTCGAAGGGCGGCATAAATATAGTACACGACCTGGGCCAGGATTCGGGCCCAGTTAATGGAGTTTATCGCCCCCAGAGAAAACTGTTTTTTGAAGTCAATATCGTTAAACAGTTTTTTCACTATGGCCTGTCCGTCGTCAAAGGTCCCCAGGACCGCAATGTTATAGACATTGTTATCAATCACGGTCGTCATCTGCAGTTCCTGGATTCTGCTCACCCTCTGATGCGGATGAATGATAAATATCTTGATCCTCTCCTTGCCTCTGATCCCGTAGATGGCGGCACTCCCTGTGTCACCGGACGTAGCGCCAAGGATATTCATCTTCCCGCCGGTGCTTTTCAATTGATATTCAAAGACATTGCCCAGAAACTGAAGAGCCACGTCCTTAAAGGCCAGGGTGGGACCGTGGAAAAGTTCCAGAATGTGTACATCCCCTTTCTCGACAACCGGGGTCACTTCGGGTTTACGGAAAGGTTGGTAAGAGCGTTCAACCAAATCACGCAGATCATCAGCCGGGATATCGTCGATAAACAGGGACATGACTTCAAAAGCAAGTTCCTGGTAGGAAAGATCCTGCCAGGTAGAAACCGTTGCCCTGTCAACCTCGGGAACCCTGGCTGGAAGCAGCAGTCCACCGTCGGTGGCAAGTCCCATCATCACAGCTTCCCGGAATGGTATCGGAGATATATTCCCCCTGGTACTGATATAGTGCATTATGCTTCTTCCTCTGTCCTTATCTCTACTCTGGGGGCATCATGCCATAATCCTTCCAGATTATAAAACTCTCTTTCATCCCGGTAAAATATATGGACGACGACATCCAGATAATCAAGGAGAATCCACAATCCCTCGCTGAAACCTTCGGTGGTGGCCTCCTTCACCCTTTTTTTGCCGAGTTCAGCCCCGATATTTTCTGCCAGCCCCTGGACATGGCGGGTAGAACGTCCACTCATTATTATAAAAAAATCGGTCAGGGAAGAAAGGCCTCGTACATCCAGGACCAGGATATTCTCAGCTTTCTTATCAACCGCGGCTCCGGTGATAAGATCAACCAGTTCAAGGCTCGACTTTTCAGCATGCTTTTTGCTAATCTGTTTCATAAAGAATGCCTCTCAGGCAGGTATGATGGTATTGAGTGAAGAGGGAGGATTATCCTTTTGTCTCCAGGAAACCAAGGAGCCTTTCGTGCCATTTTTCCGGTTTGTCCAGGTAACAGGGATGACCGGCCTCCTCGATGACAAAAAGCGACGAATTTTTGATTTCTTGATTGAGAGTCTGGCCGTTTTCAACTGGTGAAACCTCATCCTTTTCACCCCAGACAATCAAAGTAGGTACCTTGATCTGGGAAAGCTGGTCCCTGTACTCCGGCACTCCCACTGCCCCCACGAGCACCAGCGCACCGACCAGTTCGGGGAAACCCAGGGTGAATTCCAGGGCCAGCTTCCCCCCCATGGAAGGACCCACAATTATCGGTCTCTCCAGCTTCAGGGTGTGCAGAAAATCGGCCAGAACCTGGTCCTTCGCTTCCTCACATTCGGGAGAGGTCCCGAAGCCGGGCAGATCGAGAGCCACGGCATGCTTCCCCTTCTCGCTCAACAGGTCGATAGTCCCCAGCTCTTTCCAGGTCTCTGCCTTGAATTTCAACCCGTGGAGAAAAAGCACATCTTCTCCTTCGGTTGACTCCGATTCAATATAATGGATAAGGCAGGAGCCAATTTCCTCCCGTACTGACCGGCTGCTCATAAAACAAATCTCCCTTGTTCTGTAATCATTACATATTGACCCAGTAAATCCTGGCATAATAGCCTTTTTTCACCTTCCTGTTAACCCCCTAAATGGATGTTTTTCAAGAAGGTGATAACAAGTTGTTCTCAGACAGGAATGACAACCGGGTTGCAGACTCAACATCTCGTATCTACAAGATAACCAATTGACTTCTGTTATCAGTAAGGTATAATCTGCCCCTGTTTTTGACACTATTTTGACAATATTCTCCAGAGGAGGGACGATAGAATGCCAAGTGCGTTGAAATGGAAAATTAGTCTGCTGGTATTTCTCCTTATTTTTTCCGGTATCGCTCTTCTACCCAGTTTTTACGGTGAAATGCCAAAATGGTGGCAGAAGTATGTTACCCCCGGTGGATTGAAGCTGGGACTGGATCTCCAGGGCGGCATGCATCTCATCCTCAATGTGGATGTTGAAAAAGCCAAAGAGAACGCCCTGGAATTCGCCGCCCAGGACTTGAAGCAACAGCTCGCCAAAAACGATATTTCCATAGTCAGAACCTCCTCCCCGGAGGATGGCCGGATGATCTTCACCCTCCCGAATACCGGCTCCATCCAAACAGTAAATGACCTCGCCAAAAAACAGTTTCCCAACCTGAACATAGATATCCAGACCAGAGGGGACAGCTTTCCCAAACTCTACATCAGCTTGAGCGAGAAGAAAAAGGAATTTATTGAAAATAACGCCCTCAAGCAGTCCCTCGAAGTTATCCGCAACCGGATCAACCAGTTTGGAGTTACCGAACCGGTTATCGTTCCCCAGGGCAAGGAAAACATAGTCGTTCAGCTTCCCGGCATCAAGGATCCGGATCGCGCCATAAATCTCATAGGCCAGACGGCCCAACTCACCTTCAGGAGGGTTACCCAGACCGAGGACATGTCAGTCCCTGCCCTGATCAACCAGGCCGTGCAGTCAGAAGAGTGGCAGAGGGGAGAATCCAGGGAAAAATTGAATGAAGCCCTCAAGCACAAACTCCCCCAGGGTACGGCGATTTTTTTTGAAAAGGAAACAGACCCGAAGACCGGAAAAACCTACGACACCCCTCTCCTGCTGGAGAAACAGGTACTCATGACCGGTGAAATGGTCAAAGACGCCAGGGTCAGGGTCGGGGGCAATTTCAATCAGCCTTACGTAAGCCTGGATTTGACTGGAAGAGGAACAGCGGTTTTCGGCGAGATAACCGCTGAAAACGTAGGCCGGAGACTGGCTGTGGTCTTGGATGGCGTCGTCCGATCAGCCCCGGTGATTCAGGAAAAGATCATGGGCGGCAAGGCTCAGATCACCGGAGACTTCACCTACGAAGAGGCCTCAGACCTCGCCATCATCCTGCGGGTTGGTGCCCTGCCGGCCCCGGTCTCTATCATCCAGAACCTCACTGTAGGTGCTTCCCTGGGCCACGATTCCATCGAGAAAGGGCTTACATCCGGTCTGCTGGGAGCGGTGCTGGTGGTTCTCTTCATGATCGTTTATTACAAACTCTCCGGGGTTATAGCCAATTTTGCCCTCTTACTCAATGTGACTTTTCTTTTCGCTGCCCTTGCTGCCCTGCAGGCCACCCTCACCCTGCCGGGTATAGCCGGTATAATTCTGACTGTCGGGATGGCGGTGGATTCGAATGTCCTGATATTCGAACGCATGAGGGAGGAGTTCGCCCTGGGGAAGTCGGTCCGTTCCGGAGTGGAAGGCGGTTATAACAAGGCATTTTGGACCGTCGTTGACTCCCAGGTAACCACCCTGATTACCGCCCTCGCCCTCTTTCTCTTCGGCACCGGCCCAATCAAGGGGTTCGCCGTCACTCTTTCCCTTGGTATTATTTTCAACCTGTTTGCCACCCTTTTTGCTACCCGGGTAGTCTACGATCTGATGTATGCCAAACAGAAGCTTAAGTCCCTCAACTTCCTCAGCATCATTAAAAAACCCGATTTCGACTACATGAGAATACGGAAAATAACGTTCTCCATTTCCGGCGTGCTCGTTCTCATCGGCCTGCTGGCTTTCGGCCAGATACTCAGGGGCGAGGGTAACCTCGGTGTGGATTTCACCGGCGGCTCTCTGCTCCGCTACAAAGCCGAAAAGCCTTTCAGTCTGGAAAACGTCCGAAACTCTTTTATTGAAAATGGTTATGATGACGCAATCCTCCAGCCTGTCGAAAGGGAAAACAGGTTGATAGTCAAGATAAAAACGGAGACCAGAACGGTCGGCGAGATGAGTTCATCGGTAACCGATATGCTGACTGCCAGCTTTCCCGAACACGACTTCGCTCTGGAAAGCAAATCAGAAATAGGGGCCTCGGTCAGTGATATGCTCAGGAACAAGGCTCTTCAGGCCATAGCAATTTCCCTTTTCGGTGTCATCATCTATCTCGCTCTCCGCTTTGATATCAGCTTTGGCGTGGCTGCCGCTGTGGCCACCTTTCATGACGTACTTGTCATTCTCGGCATCTGCTGGCTTCTCGGGGTTGAAATCAACCTCCTTATCGTTACCGCCCTGCTGACCCTGGCCGGGTACTCTCTGAACGATTCCGTGGTTGTCTTTGACCGGATCAGGGAAAATCTTTTCAAAAAGAACCTCAACCTGGATTACCCGGAGACCATCAATCTCAGCATAAACGAGATATTGAGCAGAACCATGGTCACCTCCCTGACCACCCTGATTGTCCTGTTCTGCCTCTTCTTCTTAGGCGGAGCCGTCATTCATGACTTTGCTTTTACCCTGATAGCCGGTATCATAGTTGGAACATACTCGTCAATCTTCATAGCCAGTCCTGTCCTTTACCTCTGGAGGGCTGCCGGTTTTAAAAAGCAGCTGGTCGAGGAAGAAGAAGTTTAAGCACCATGGATAAAGATAATCCCGATGCTCCGGAGGTCGAAGACCTCGTGGAAGGCCGCTCTTTCTACTTCAGCTGCCATCCTGGTGTACCCTGTTTCACCGCCTGTTGCCGACAGCTTGAACTTGAGCTGACCCCCTACGATGTCTTGGGTCTGAAGAAACAGTTGGGACTGAACGGCCGAAGGTTCATGGAAAGGTACGCTGATATCATATATAGTGAAAATTCAGCCTTCCCACGCTGTTTATTAAAAATGAACGATGATCAGGAAGCGACCTGTCCTTTTCTGTCCAGCGAAGGCTGCCAGGTATACGAGGGGAGACCGGCCGCCTGCCGTACATACCCTCTTGGCAGAGGAGCCTGGCTGGATAAGCAGGGTAATTTTCAGACCAGGTACGTGCTTCTCAAGGAAAATCACTGCCTGGGTTTCACCGAAGAACAGAGGCAGACAGTGTCTTACTGGCTTGAACATCAGGAACTGGGTGACTATAACAGTGCCAACGATCATCTCATGACCCTGCTTTATCATCCCATGGTGAAAGCCGGAACTCGTCCCACTTTGGAACAGGGCAGGCAATACATCGAAACTCTTTACTACCTTGAAGAAACACGAAAATATGTCAAAGAAAATATAGGTATAAACATGTCGGATAAGGCTTTACTCAATTACGGAATTGACTGGCTTAAGACCAGATTCTTCAGCCAGTCTCCCTGCAGCTTCCAGGGCAGGGAAAATTCCGGTCTGGAGTGACATACAATGGTCGACAAGGTTAAAGCTCTGGTTCTTACCGGTTTCGGGACAAATTGTGAAACGGAAATGGCTTATGCCTGCCAGCTTGGAGGAGCTGATCAGGTTGACATTGTCCATGTCAGCGAACTCCTTGACGGGGATTATTCTCTTGACGACTACCATTTCTTGAATCTTCCCGGCGGATTTCTTGACGGAGATGACCTTGGGGCCGCCCAGGCCGGGGCTCACCGCTTTAACTATGCTGTTGTCAAAACGAGTGGTGAACCGTTCCGTAAGCAGCTGAGGCGATTCATAGAAGCGGGCAAGCTGATTCTCGGTGTTTGTAACGGTTTTCAACTACTGGTGAAATTGGGACTTCTTCCAGGTTTTGACCGCAATTACGATGAGCGGCTGGTCAGCCTTACCCACAATGATTCCGGCAGGTTCGAAGATCGCTGGGTCACCTTGAAAGTGG
>JBEPXR010000070.1:0-10038 GCA_041641775.1 Desulfobia sp.
CTACGGGGGAAAAGCTGCTGGCGCGTTCATATTTGCCGTCTTTCCAATTGTTGAGCAGCGTCACCAGGTGGTAGGCGGTGCTGGCGGCAACCCTGGCGCAGCGGTCCTTCCTGTCAGGGCTCTTCAAGGCTTTGTCCGCTTCTTTCATCCACTTGCCCACCGAAATGTGACAAAGAGGGGAATTGCTGGTAGTCGTGGGAAGCTTGCCGTTATACTTGGCCTTGGTCGGTTTGAAGGTGGGAAGAGCGGACTCCGAATACCACTGCATGATATCCGTAGCGATTAAGTGTCCTTCATGGGCGCCGGCTATGCGAGGGCCGATGATCAGGTTGGCGACGATATTGGCTCCGGCGGGGGAGCCGCAGATAGTTCCCCATCCAACCTGCCCTCCCTCCAGGAAGACAAAGGCGTCGTTGGGAAACGACTTATACGGTTCACCGACTTTTTCGGCAAGCTGTTTAAAAACACTGTTGATGACCGCAGCACCGCAGAAAACCCGGTACCACTCTTCATAGGCGAGATCACCGGTTTTTTGTGGGTCGAGCTTTTTATAGGGCCAGGGCCACTGGTCGCTTTTGCCGCCGGTGGCTTCGGCGACCTTGAGCATCCCGCCGAAATGGGTCAGAGCCGCACCAGCGGCAAGGGCTCCGGTCCCCTTGAGAATGTTGCGGCGGGTCTGTTTTCTGCTGTCAATCTTCTCTTCTATCCCAGACTGTTTTACATTTACCATGAAGCACTCCTCTCCTTTTTGTAATATTTGGTCTGCAGAAGCGAACCAAGGACTATAGCTATACTGGGTGGTACTTTACCCGCTAAAAAATTTTCGGCGATGAGGCAAATTGTCGCAGTCAATGATTTCCCTTTGGATGGGTGACTGGGCAAGTAGGATTTTACCGAGGGAAGGCAGTGGGTCAAGGCGAACAGGAATTCCGACGCCAGCCGGGATTCCCGTCGTTAAGCGCCGGATCTAATTATTGATAATAAATGGCGACACCTAACATCGCATTCGGCGAGGGTCAGGTCGTGAATTATAAGTTTTCCCTATGGTTCTTTATAACTTTACTGACGGTTGTATAATGAATTCCAAGATAATCGGCAAGTTCCTTTAACGTATAGCCATGATCCAAGTGGGCCTTGACGATCATCTTGTTCCTCTTCTTTTTATTCCCAATACCAGGAAATATTTCAGCCAGTGACGGCCGGTTGGCATACCGCTGCGCCCTGGGCAATTCCCCTATGGTTTTCCGATCTTCCAGCAGCTCTTCCATCTTGGAAATGAAGGCATTGCCGCCAAGGAATATCTGTCCGGTCATCTTTTCCCATGGCGAATCCCCGCTCTCTTCAACCGCCTCCATTATGAATTTTCGGTACCGCTGCCGCGCTTCGGTTTTCCTTCTGAAAAATTGACCAAGTATCCAATCGATCTCGAGGAAATCCGGCTTCTTTTTCCTGCCGTTTACGGTATAGATGTAGCTGCTCCATTCCCATTGATCGGGATGCTCAACCATTCCGGCCCGTACAGGGTTCAGAACGACATAACGGCATAGTTCGAGCAAGTGGCTTTCCTTTTCGACCAGTATGGATTTGAACCTGCCCTGGAAAATATGCCCTGCCCGGTTATGGCGCCGATTATAAGCCTGAGTAAAGACCCCGTTTAATTGCCGCATCCCAAGGGATAAATTCGGATCGAGTGTTTCGATCAACAGATGATAGTGGTTGGTCATGAGGCAGTAGGCATGGCAAAGCCAGTTATATTTTCCTGCGACATCGTTCAAGGTCTTGAGGAAAAGGGACCTGTCGGCATTGTCTTGAAAAATATCCTCCCTTGCATTGCCACGGGAGGTGATGTGATAAACCGCACCGGGAAATTCTATACGTAAAGGTCGTGCCATTCTTTTTCTTTAGCACAGAAAAACTTATAATTCAAGACCTGACCCTATATCCGGTACTGTGAAGGCATGGTTCGCTCTACTTGTATACATTTTTACGATGACCGACTTTAACTACCCAAATAGTCAGTTCATAATCTTGAATAGAATAGATAATTCTATATCTTCCATATCTGATTCGATATCGTTCCTGATTGCTTAATTTTTTACATCCAGGCTGGCGCGGATCTTTGCCAAGAGATTCAATACAGGCTAAAATTTTGGTTAGATCCTTATCAGGAATTAATTTGAAATCTTTCCACACCGAATCTTTGAATAAAATTTTATATCCGGCCATCTTTTTTCAATCTCTTGACCATCTGCTCGTAGCTTATCAAAGGCTCGTCTGCTCTTTCATCAAATACGGCGAGATCTTCGGCGTCCTCGGATAGTGCTTCTTTCAAGGCCTCATTGATTATTTCAGACATTGATCTTGATGTCTCAAGAGCTTTAAGTCGTAATGCCTGATGAAGGGCAGGATCCAGGTATATAGTTGATCTTTTTGATAATGTGGACATTTTTCACCTCCAGAATTCATTTAAAAAAACTATAACGCTATGACGCCATGATGTCAATGATCCTCTGGGAGCGAAACGAGTCTGCAGAAAAACCCTGTTTATGGACTCCCTTTTGGTTCTGCAGACATTTTTCATACTTTTTCTTTAGCACAGCAATAATTATAATTCAAGACCTGACCCCATGTTCCCTGTGACCCCATCTTCCCTGGATTCCACCACTTCCGAAAAATCAAAAATAACCTTTATTTTTTAAATAATTTTTGTTATATCGCCCCAAGATAGGTAAAAGGATGAAAATTATTTTAAGCTTACGATCAGGGAGAAGAAACTAATCAAATGAAAAAGGAGGAATAAAGTGAAAAAGGTAATGACCGCCATCTTGGCAGCCGGAATGGTGACGTTTTCTGTTTCCAACATTGTCGAGGCCACCTCTCTTTATGTTGATTCAGCACCGAATGCTTACGGTTCTGCTGATTATGACCCCTGGTGGACAGATGCAAAATCCGCCGCCAGTGAAGGGACTTTTGTGAACATGGCCAACAGCCACAATCCGGCCAATATCGGGACAACGAATTTTGAAATTGAAGATGCCGTCGTATACAGCTTTGGCGATTTAGGGCAAAGACTGCATTTTGTCTATTGGCTCCAGGGGGAAACAGTCGATAGTTTGGGCGACCGCTTCCAGGTGGCCATGGATTATGTCTGGGACGGTGTCACCCACGATTTTTATAATGATTATTACGGGTCGACCTGGCTTACCCCCGGAAGCTGGGAAAACTATGACATGGACGGTGATTCAGACATCGACGGCGTCATAGGCACCGCCGGATTTGCCTGGTGGGGAGCATATGGCGAAAATACCCAGGAGGTCCTGGACGCTGACCTGGCCAGCTGGGACTATTATCAAGGCGATATAACATTTCATGCCAGACTGGATGGTGAAGTATCATCGCTCACCGCCCACCATGCACCCGTCCCCGAACCCACCACCATGCTCCTCTTCGGTGTCGGACTTGTCGGTCTGGCCGGTGCGGCAGTAAGAAGAAAAGATAAGTAACCCATTCAGGAGACAGGACCTTTACGGTCCTGTCTTCCCCCTGAACCGGGGGGCCACAGTAACTTCCCGCATGGCTGAAGGTCAAGTGGGTGGCTTTCCCTTTCGACCGGTACCGATTTGAACCCGCCCTGGAAAATCCACCTTTGCCTTGCCACGGGAGGTGATGTGATAACCCGCACCGGAAAATTCTATATGTAAAGGTCGGGCCATTTTTTTCTTCAGCACAGCAAAACGTATATTTCACGACCTGGCGTGTTCACATGCGCCGTACATCGTCTCTCGCTTCCGATTTGCGATGAATGATTTGTCGACCGAGAAGATGCCAGCCACCAAATAGCGGTGAATCTATCGGATCGGTGTCGATGATCGGGATATTCCCTCGCACTTCAATTCGCCTCTTCATTTTGCGAAATCCCTGTGAAAAATACCACCACACAGATAAGGTTTTTTCCTGAGACAGTTGAAGCCAGCGGCGTTGCGTGAATACACTCAGTGCAGGTGGATTATCGGAGAGGTAATCAAGTTCACCCACCAGGTCCATGCCATGTTCAGGATGTGAATGATCCGTTGCCAATACAAGGGCAGCACCATATTGCGCGTTGTCAAGGGCGACGGAAAGACAATCTCAGGGGTTGAACTTCGGTTTGCGCGTTACACGCTTTGGTAGCCGTGACGGCTTCGGATCTGGCTGTGAGATCTTGCTGCAAAACTTATCGATGGCCATCTTGCGCTGCCTGTACAATTTATCTGACGGTTCGTCCCAGCGTTCCATGCCGGTGCTGGCCTCTAAATGTTCAATTACGCGCTCCAGTATCGCCGGATCAAGGTCACCATATGTCCATTGCATATCGGCTATGGCAAGCCACATTAACGGCCCGTCTTCACAGTCATCAACGGCGTCGGCGTATCGTTCGCAAATAAACTGCGTAGCTTCGGCGATCGACTTCCCATCCTTGAGTTGATCCTTGAACTCACCTTCGATGTCGCAGACAAAATCGTCTTGGCGTTTACCCACTCCCCATGCACCCATGAGCGATCACTTTGTATGTTTAACGGCCCGAGTTGAGCGGCTGGCACGGGCTTGCTGCAAGCCGAAGGCTTGTTTGCAAGAACGTGACAGTCCGATCCAACGTCTTGATGGCGGCGCGCCTATCAACACGCAAGGCATCACATAAGTCCGAGGACTCGGCATGTACTATAAGCGCAGCAAACGCCAGCCGCCAGAAAGACGGGGGAGCGCTATATAATTTAGCTTCCTGATTATTTATGGCCAATTTAAAGGCTTTCGAAGCTTACCTCGAGCACAATCGGTTTGTGACGGAAAAGAAACTCCCCTTTTATCTTCACTGGGTAACGAGGTTTCTTTCTCATTGCCGGAAACAGGGAATACAACCCGGCGATGACGGCAATATACAACCTTTTCTTCTACTGCTTGCCAAATCCCATGAAGACTGGCAGGTCACCCAGGCCAGGGAGGCGCTCAGGCTCTATCTTTTCTATCTTGCCCAGGCCGGCGGGTCTGAAAGCACTTCCACGGAAGAAGATATTGATTCAGATCAGGCCTGGCGCAGCGTGGCTGAACAGATGCAGGAGGCGCTCCGGCTCCGGCACCGCTCCATCCGCACGGAAAAAACCTACCTGCAGTGGCTGCGCTCCTTCTACACTTTCCTGAAGGGGAAGCCTCCGTCCATGATCGGCTCACGGGATGTAAAACAATTTCTGAGCCACCTGGCTCTATCCAGAAATGTCTCGACTTCAACCCAGAACCAGGCCTTCAGCGCCCTTCTCTTTCTCTTCCGAAGCGTTCTTGACCGGGAATTGGACATTTCGGAAACAGTCAGGGCCAATACAAAACGAAAACTTCCGGTTGTGCTCAGCCGCCGGGAAGTCCGGGACATCTTCCGTCACCTGGACGGCGTTTACCTGCTCATGGCCCGCCTTATCTACGGCTGCGGCCTCCGGGTCCAGGAATGCATCAGCCTGAGAGTCAAAGACATCGATTTCGAGCAAAGCAGCCTGATCGTACGCTCCGGCAAGGGAGGCAAAGACCGCCTGGCCGTCCTCCCCGAAAGCCTCAAGAATGACCTGCAGGCCCACCTTACCGGCATACAGGAGATATACGAACGGGACCGTCGGGCCGACGTCAACGGCGTCTGGCTGCCCAAAGCCCTGGAGCGCAAATATCCCAACGCCGGAAAAGAGTGGGGCTGGTTCTGGCCCTTCCCTGCCCGGACCCTTTCCCATGATCCCCGGTCGGGCGTTGAACGCCGGCACCACATCCACGTCTCGAGTCTGCAGCGCCGGTTCAAGAAGGCTGTCAATGCCGCAGGCATCAGCAAAAACGCTTCGGTCCATACCCTGCGCCACAGCTTTGCCACCCACCTGCTGGAGAAGGGCTACGACATCCGCACCATCCAGGAACTCCTCGGCCACAGCAACCTGCAGACCACCATGATCTATACCCATGTCGCCGGGAAAAACATCCTCGGGGTCACCAGCCCCCTGGACGAGTAGCGGGCGGCCAAGACGAAACACCTCCTTCCAACCGCAAATATCGTTCCAGATATCGGCGGAAAGAGCTTTTACCTGTTCATTATTGAAAAATTTCCGGGGAAATGCGGTAATAAGAGGGCGAATTGGCAGGAAAAAGAGGGGGGTCGGGGATTTCCGGGCTGATTCAGCCGGACGGAAGCGCACAGGGGAGGCAGGAAAAGCTGCGATTGTCAGCTTTTCCTGACGAAAGGTATTTTGAAGAAATTACAGGGTGTTCAGCGGCAGGGGCTCATAGCGGGCACTGAAGCGTCAGGTTTTCCTCCGGGGTCATTCCAGGCTGCTACTTCTCCCAGACGATATCGTAGCGCTCCACGTACATGTCCCGGTCTGCCAGGATGGTCACCCTTTTGCCGGTGGTCTGCTCCAGGTAGTCCATGGTTTCCGACTCCTCCTTGAGCATGATGTCGGCCACGCTGGGGTGGACCTTGATTCTGACCGCCGGGGCGGAGATGGACCTGGCGTCCAGGGAGATCTTGCGGAAGATCTCGTAGCAGATGGTCCGGCCCGATTTCAGCATACCCTCGCCGTTGCAGTAGGGGCAGGGTTCGTACATCTTGCGGACCAGGTCGTCGCGGCTTCGCTTCCTGGTCATCTGGACCAGGCCGAATTCCGAGACCTGGAGGATATGGATCTTGGACTTGTCCTTTTTGACCGCCTCGTTCAGGCCGTGCATCAGCTCCTGACGGTGGCTCTCGTCTTCCATGTCGATGAAGTCGACAATGATGATGCCGCCGATGTTACGGAGCCGGAGCTGGTAGGCGATCTCCTTGACCGCCTCCAGGTTGGTCTTGAAGATGGTCTCCTCCAGATCGTTCTTGCCCACGTAGCGCCCGGTGTTGACGTCGATGGCGGTCAGAGCCTCGGTGGGCTCGATGATGATGTAGCCCCCGCAGCGCAGCCAGATCTTCTTGGACAGGGCCCGGGTGATGTCGGACTCCACCCCGTAGGCATGGAAGATCGGGGCCGAGCCCTCGTAGAAATGGATCTTGGAGAGGAAGTGGGGAACGAAGGTCTGGACGAAGCCGATGAGCCGCATATAGGTCTCCCTGTGGTCGACCACGATCCGGTCCACGTCCCTGGAGAACATGTCGCGAACCACCCGGAAGATGATGTCGAGGTCCTCGTAGACCAGGGTGCCCGGTTTGGACTGCTCGGCCTTGTCCTTGATCTCGCTCCAGAGATGGAGGAGAAATTCCATGTCCGCCTCGAGCTCCTCGCTGGAAGCGGTTTCCGCCACCGTTCTGACGATGAACCCGGCTCCCCGGGGACGCAGGGTCTCTATTTTTTTGCGGAGGCTGAAGCGCAGCTCCTCACCGCCGATTTTGCGGGAGATGCCGATATGATCGGTCAGGGGCATGAACACCAGGTTGCGGCAGGGCAGAGTGATATGGCTGGTGAGGCGGGCGCCCTTGGTGCCGATGGGCTCCTTGCAGATCTGGACCAGAATCTCCTGGCCTTCGGAGACCAGGTCGTCGATGTTAGGATGCGGCGCGCCGGCAACGGGGGTGCTGTCGAAGGTGTCGCTGTAATCGTTGCCACAGCAACCCCGGTCCTCGCAGTTCTGCATCTTCTGCTCGAACTCCTCATCACTGGTGCGGATCTCGTCCACGTAAAGAAAGCCGGTGCGGGCCAGGCCGATATCGACAAAGGCGGCCTGCATGCCGGGCAGCACCCGGACCACCCTGCCCTTGTAGATGTTGCCCACCAAACCCTTCTCCTTGGGCCGTTCAAGATAAAATTCCACCAGGTTGCCGTATTCGACCAGGGCGATCCTGACTTCGAATGGCGTCGCGTTAATAACTAAATCAGTGGCCATAGCTGAGTTCCGTATTCTGGGTTAGCTGTTCCGGGGTTTGGGGAGGTGGTTCCTGAACCTTGACTTCCGTCTTCATGACCCTGGCTTTCTGTTGTTCCTCTTCTTTGAGACCGAGCAGGTCGGTGAGGATCTCGATGGGCTTGAGCCCCGCTTTGCCGGACTCGCTGGCCAGAACGAGCCGCATCCGGCCGTTCTCTTCCAGGCCGATGTCGACCAGCTGCTCCCTGAGATCGATCCGCCGCTCCTTTTTCTTGCGGAGCACCGTAACATAATGACGCTCACGTGCAAGCACTCCTGCAAAAACCCCCGGATCAACCTCTTTACCTGCGAGGTCGACCTGATAGGTGGTGATCAGCCCGGCAGGGGTCTTTCTGTCCTTCGTCCGGTTTATCTCCGTGACTGTCAGGCCTTCTGGGAGCTCGTTGTTGATCTGCTCACGAGACTTCTCCGGGGAGGAGAGGTCGGCAGTCAGTTCGACGTAGAGATGCTCTGCCAGGCTTTCGGTACCCAGGGGCAGGGCCGGACTGAAGGAAACCCGGGGAGACGGGTTGAACCCCTGGGAGAAGGCGAGCGGCAGCCTGATTCTGCGGAAGGCCCGGAAAAAAACGGTCATCAGCTCCAGGTGACTGAGGAAGCGGGCCGTTCCCAGGCGCTGGTAAAGAAAGCTGTAGTAGTATTGGCCGGACTCCGGAGACTGCTCCTGGTTTTCCGCCGGGACAGGAATCCACTCTCCCCTGATTCTGGGTCTGATGGTCTTGAAGTCGCAGAGCCCGCACTGCTGGCAGCCGTTATACCTGCAGTCCGGGGTGTAGTCCCGCCGTCTCGACCTGGCGTATTCCTCCTTCAGGTAGAGCTGATCAACCCCGGTTTCGAGATGGTCCCAAGGCAGCGGTTCGCTGAGCGAGCGCTGTCGCAGATAGCTCTCCAGGGTGATCCCGGTCTCCCGGGCCGCCTCCTGCCAGAGATCGAGGGAGTAATGATCCGACCAGCCGTCCAGTCTGGCCCCCATCTTCCAGGCCTTTTCGATCAGGGCGCCGAGCTTTCGGTCCCCGCGGGACATCACTCCTTCCAGAAAGCTCATTCCGGGGTCGGCCCAGCGCAGCTGGATCCGACCGGGTCTGCCTTTTCTGGGCAGGGGAAAGGCCTGTTTCAGATAATTCACCCTTTCGAAACTCTCTTCCAGGGAGAGTTGGGGCTCCCATTGAAAAGGGGTATGGGGCTTGGGCACGAAGGTTCCGGCGCTGACCGTCACCCGCAGGCCACTTTTCCTGCCGGCGGCGGCCAGGGCCTTGTGGGCCAGGGCTGGAATAGCTTCCAGGTCTTCCCTGGTCTCGGTGGGCAGGCCGAACATGAAGTAAAATTTGATGAGCTTCCAGCCCAGGCTTGCGGCGGAGCGGCAGGTCTCCAGGATGTCCTCTTCGGTGATCCCCTTGTTGATCACCTGCCGCAGTCGCTCGCTTCCGGCTTCCGGGGCGATGGTAAATCCCGTTTTCCGGACCTTGCGGATCAGCTCCATGATCTCCGAGGTCAGGGTTCCGGCCCGCATGGAGGGCAGGGAGACCGAGACCCGTTCGGCGGCAAAGGCGACCATCAGCTCCCTGAGAAGCGGAGTCAGACAGGAATAGTCGCCGCTTGAAAGCGAAAGCAGGGCCAGCTCCTCGAAGCCGCTCTCATCAATACCCTGCCGGGCCAGACGGGTAATCAGTTCAGGGTCCCTTTCCCGCACCGGTCGGTAAGTCATCCCGGCCTGGCAGAACCGGCAGCCCCTGGTGCAGCCCCTGGCCACTTCCAGGCCCAGCCGGTCGTGGATGATGCCGGTCAGGGGAACCAGGGGCGGAGCGGGCGGGCAGGCGTCGAGATCGGACAGCACCCGGCGCCTGACCGGACCGACTTCTTTCCGGAGAAAGTCCATCCCCTGGAAATGGCCCTTCTGGTCATAGCGGGGCCGGTAGAATTCCGGGACGTAGACGCCTTCAATTCCGGCCAGGGCCAGGAGCAGCCCCTCCCTGGACCTGCCCGCTTTGCCGGCGTCGATAACGGTGTCCGCGATTTCCAGGACCGCCTCCTCGCCGTCGCCCAGAAAGATCAGGTCGAAGAAATCGGCCACCGGCTCCGAGTGACAGGAACACGAACCGCCGCCGATAACCAGGGGATGTCCGCTGTCTC
>JBEPXR010000071.1:0-10023 GCA_041641775.1 Desulfobia sp.
GGGGGCAGGAAAAAAGAGGGCGGTACGAAGACAAGGCAGCAAACCGGGCACTGATGATAGCCGCGATGCCTGTCCCGGTGGAAAAATACGGTTGATTCACTCCGGCACAGGGGACAGGTGGGTGGACTATGAGTTTTCAATCTTTTGTAATTTTGAGTATTGTGCAAGGTCGGATTATAATGGCTTTTGATCAGGATAATCTGGAATGGATGCAATTGCCACTATTCATGCTGGTTATTTCCCGGAAAGAGCCGATTTTTCAGCTAATTGATCAAGGAAAGGAAAGAGCGAGATGCAAGAGAAGCAGGCTGACAATACTTTGACAATTCTTGAAGCCGCTGTTGAAAATACCAATGATGCCTTTGTTACCATCGATGAAGGTCACAGGGTTATTTTTTTCAACCGGGCCGCTGAGAAAATCTTCGGTTACAGCCGCCAAGAAGTCATTGGACGTGACCTGAATACGATAATGTCACCGGGATGCAGCAAGGATCACCGTGGTGCGGTGGAGCGTTATGTCAGAACGAGGGTTCCCAGGTTGATCAATCATGTCAATGAGATAAAGGCTGTCCGCAGGAATGGAGAGGACTTTCCGGCTGAGATTTCCTTCTCCGTTTCAGAAGTCGGTAAAAAACTCTATTTTACCGGGATCGTCCGTGACCTCACGGAAACTACGGCTTTGAAAGAGCGCGTTCAGAAATCCGAGCGTCTCGCCGCCCTCGGCAGGTCGGTAGCGGAAATAACCCATGAAATAAAAAAGCCCCTGATGATAATAGGTGCCTGCGCCCGCAGGCTGCTTAAAGACAAAAACGGTGATGAAGCGGGGGGCAAGCTGGGCATGATTGTTGATGAGGTCGACCGACTGGAAAACCTTCTTCTCGAACTGAGGGAATTTTATCAACATAGAGAGCTGGATCTCCGGGAGCTCGACCTTGCCGGTCTTTTGCGGGATATTGCCCTGCTTGTGGAAGATGACTGCCTGAAAAAAAGAGTGCAGCTTGATCTCGATATCTCCGGTGAGCCCGTTATGGTAGAGGGCGATGGCGAAAAGCTGAGACAGGTATTCCTCAATTTAATCGGCAACTCCCTCGAAGCCATGGGAGAGAAAGGCCGCCTTATCATCCAGGTGGAGGTCTCCGGTGACCTTGTGCAGATCGTGCTCAAGGATAACGGCTGTGGAATGCCGGAAGATGTCAGGAAAAATATTTTTACGCCGTTTTTTACCACCAAAAAACATGGCACCGGTCTGGGGCTGTGTATAAGCAAAAATATTGTAGAAAAGCACAGAGGGAGTTGTCTTACCGTGGAAAGCGAGGAAGGGAAAGGCACTACATGCAGGGCAACTTTCCCATTATGTTTCAGGTGAGGAGAGGAAAACCGGGTTCAGGACTTTGAGACCGGAGATGAACCGAGTTCCAGAGCCCGGTAGTCAAGAAGACCCAGCCTCAGGGCCATGATGAGCATTTCCGGCATAACCCTCAGGGTAAAGCGGTTCCGGCCAATGAGCTTCAGCAGCTTGGCATGAAGCCTGTGTTTTCTCAGAAGCAGCCGCATTTCCGGAGAGGTTTCCCGTTGATTCGTAATGCAGCAGGCGGCAAGTTTACCTGAAATAATCGCTGAATGGATTCCTTCGCCGGTAATGCCTGAAGCCAGACCTGCGGCATCCCCCGCCAGGAAAAAATTTCCAAAACGCCAGCCCCGGTAATCGAAATTGATAAGACCTGCCCTGGGACTGAGTCCCCGCCTGCTCAGATTCCGCCGGTCCATCCATTGGTGCAGTCCGGCCTTAAGCGCTGACGGTTTCATATCTCTGCGCCAGGCATAGGCACCTACCGAGGTTGTATCCCGATGGGGAAATATCCAGCCGTAGCCGCTTTTAAAAAGACGGGGATCAAGGTGCCACACCATATCCGGTAACCCGCCCTGCAGATGATACTGAATTCCCACTCCAACCCTGGTCGTCGGCAGTCCCAGGTAGCGCCGGACCAGGGAGTCGGAGCCGTCAGCTCCTATGAGATAATCGAATCTGTAAGTCCGGGAGCCGGTTCTGACCCTGTTTTCCTCAATCCCCTTTACCTGTTCTCCGGTTCTCAGCACCGCACCGGCCTTTTTAGCGCGGGCGGCCATCCACTGTCCCAGATTTTTCCTGTCGATCGTGGAAACGATGGGTACGGCGTATTTCAATACTATTTTCTGTAGACCGGAAGTGATATGCTGCTCATGAAACGTTCTTTCAATGACATGGCCCGGAATATAGCGGGCGGCTCCTGACCAGGTGATCCCGCCGGCGCAGACTTTGGGGCCGATCTGGTTTCTGCGTTCAAGAAGCAGAGTATCTCTCCCCTCCTCTGCCAGCGCGGCAGCACAGGCGAGGCCGGCCGGTCCCCCTCCTATAATTATGGCTTGAAAGTGCATGTCTCCCCATTGCGTCATTGTTAGGAAATGGTATTATATCAGGATTGGCAGCCTGATTTTTCAAGGCACCCTGAAAGCAGTATTTCTAATATACACGTAAACGGTTGAGATATTATGCGTAGAAGAAGATACAATAAAAAATCCCTGCCGGGCAAAAAATTTATTCTGGTGATTGGTATTGTCATTGTTCTGGCAGTCCTCGTGGTTGCTTTCTTTCTGTACTTTGAACGGGAGCGACCAACGGTCAGTATCGATGGGAATGTCGACCTGGTCGGTCTGCAGAAGAAGTACCGGCTGGCCGTTGCTGACCGGGAGTCCGGCCTTAAACTTCTTGAAGTCAAGGTTCGCCAGGGCGATCTGCAAAAAGAGGTGAGAAGCAAAAGCTTTGCCCGGGATGAAACCTTTCCTCCCGAAGGGACCGAGACCTGGGAAGGCACTGTCACTGTTGATCCCCGGAAACTGGGCCTGAAGGATGGTCCCGCCGAACTTATGGTGAGGGTGCGGGATCACTCGATGTGGAGTTTTTTCCGGGGCAACCTCACCCAGAAGGTCTATCCGCTGACCATTGACACTGATCCCCCCAAGGTCAGCCGTATGTCTTCTTCCCGCTACATCAAGCCGGGGGGCAGTGGTATCGTGGTTTATACCGTTAAAGGCGAATTCCTGGAGCACGGAGTCAGATTGAACGGTTTTTTCCATCCCGGAAGTCCCATGCCTGGCAGACAGGGGCAGTACGTAGCCATGATAGGTCTGCCTTATGATGCCGTGAATATCGAAGAACTCCGGGTGGAGGCCAGGGATGGAGCAGGGAACGTCGGCAAAGCCCGATTCGGTATTGTTTTGAAAAAGGTTGCTGAGAAACATGACAGGATAACCATTCCCGATTCCTTTCTGGACTGGAAGATCCCGGAGTTTTCCCCCTATCTTGAAGAAGTGGGCGGGGACAATCTGGAAAAGTTTCTCTATATAAATGAGACTGTAAGGCAGGATAACAACCGTAGAATCAAAAAAATATGCGATAATCACGCGGATGAACGCTACTGGGAAGGACGTTTTCTGAGGATGGCCGGCAAGAGAATGTCCAGGTTTGCCGATCAGCGTACCTATCTCTATGATGGCGAGGAAATGGACAACCAGGTCCATCTTGGTATTGACCTTGCTTCCTTCCGGCATGCCGATGTTGAAGCGTCTAATCACGGCAGGATACGATTTGCCGACAATCTCGGTATCTACGGTAATACCGTGATCATCGATCATGGCCTCGGTGTTTTCAGTCTCTATTCCCACCTGAGCAACATGGTGGTCAATTCAGGCGATTTTGTCAAAAAAGGGGAGAAGATCGGGGCCACCGGAACTACAGGGATGGCCGGAGGAGATCATCTCCATTTTAGCATGCTGATTAATGGTATTTTCGTGGATCCGGTGGAATGGTGGGATGAGCACTGGATTGAAGTCAGTATTCTGAGCTACTTGCGCTGATCACAGCTTGACAGCTGCTTTGAAAGCCCGGGTACCGTAGAAATATGTCCAGAATTGAAATCCTTCCTGAAGAACTGGCCAATCAAATTGCCGCCGGGGAAGTCATAGAGCGACCTGCTTCGGTAGTCAAAGAACTGGTGGAAAACAGCCTGGATTCAGGAGCATCGCGGGTGGATGTCCAGGTGGAAGGTTCCGGTACCAGGCTGATCAGGGTGATCGACAACGGTTGCGGCATGGATGAAGATGATGTCCTGCTTTCGCTGGAACGTCATGCCACCAGTAAACTGGCCAGCAAAGAACAGCTTTCGACCATCGCTACCCTTGGTTTTCGGGGTGAAGCGCTACCCACCATAGCCTCGGTATCCAGAACCAGCATCATCTCCAGAACCGGCGAGTCTCAGTTGGGGACGCACGCGGAAATCCGGTATGGCGAATTGCGCAGTGTTCACGAGTGCGGGGCCGTACGGGGTACCCTGGTCGAGGTAAAGGACCTTTTCGGCAATGTCCCCGCCAGGCGCAAATTCCTCAAGACGGCAAGAACCGAGACAAGCCACATAGAAGAGATAATAATCAATACTGCTCTCAGCAGAGCTGATCTGGCCCTGACTTATGAGCTGAACGGTCGCCGGGTCTATTCTTTTCCGGAGCAGGAGAGTCTGGAAGCCCGTTTAAAACAGGTAATGGCGACAGCCCGGGGGAAAGACCTCATCAGGTTACGCACTTCAACAAAGGAAGAAGGCGTTGTCCTTGAAGGATATCTGCTTCCTCCCGAACAGGCCGGCCCTGGTGGAAGGCTGAGGATCTTTGTCAACGGGCGGTCGGTCCAGGACAGGATGATTAGTCACGGCGTGCTTGAAGGGATGCAAGGTTTTCTGATGAAGGGCAGGCGTCCGGCTGGAGCGCTCTTCGTCAATCTGCCGCCCGAGCAGGTTGATGTCAACGTCCATCCGGCCAAGCACGAGGTCAGGTTTTATAAACCCCATATTGTCCATCAGAAGGTTGTCCAGGCAGTCCGTTCAGCCCTGATGGAGTACCAGCAGGGAGTCAAGAATACCGTATTCAGCAGTAAAGATGGCAGTTCCTCCCTCCAGGCTGCGGAGGAGAACTGGACCTATAGCTGGCAAGGTGAAGCAGTCTCCGACCTCAACCGGTCTTTCAAGGTAGAGTTGCCTGCGAGGAATCCGGAGAAAGGAAAACAGATGGACATGCTCAGGGGCTTCCCATCTGAAGGAGCTTCAGGGCAAGGAACTGACCGGAACCGCGCCGTGAATGAAGACGGTGCACCGCCGAGGGGAGGAGACGAATCATTTAAGAAGTTGACGTATATCGGGCAGTTCAGGGACTCGTATCTGCTCTGCCAGAGCGGTGACGGGCTCGTGATTATTGACCAGCATGCCGCTCATGAGCGTCTTCTGTATGAGAGTTTGAAAAGACAGTATTATGAAAATAAGCTGACCTCCCAGTCTCTTCTTTTTCCTGAAGTTATAGAGTGTGATCAGGATCAGGTGAGGATCCTGGAGACCTGCGAAGAGGAGATTAAAAGCCTGGGTTTTGAAGTCGAGTCCTTTGGAGGAAGATCATATGCCGTCAAGGCTATCCCCGCCGCTCTGTCCACTCTCGGACCATTGGAGGCTGTAGCCGGGCTTTTCTCGTCCTACCTGGAGCAAATCCAGCCAGGTAGCCGGGGACGACCTTCCCGTCTCGAGGATATCCTGGCCGGAATGGCCTGCAAGGCGGCCGTAAAAGCAAGACACCATCTCATGGAGATAGAAGGAGAGGAACTCCTTAAGCGCATGCAGGAGGCTCCTGTATTTTCCCATTGCCCCCATGGCAGGCCGGTTTTGAAACAATTCAGTGATGAAGAAATCCGTAAGTGGTTTTACAGAACCTGAGATCGTAGAAGCCCGAAGTGTTTAATATTGACTAACATCCTGACAAGGTAAGATTATGACAACATTACTCAAGACTGACTTTGATGACTTGGAACTGCTGAATCGCGGCAAGGTGCGGGATCTTTATAAAGTCGAGGATAGGCTCCTCATGGTGGCTACCGACAGGATTTCGGCCTTTGACGTGGTGATGAACGATCCTGTGCCCCATAAAGGGGAGGTGCTGACCAAACTCTCCATTTTCTGGTTTGACCACCTGAAGGGCATAATAGGCAACCATCTGATCAGCGCCGACCCGGACGAGTATCCAGATATATGTAGGCCTTACCGGGAAGAATTAAGAAACAGAAGCATGCTGGTTAAAAAAGCTGATCCCCTGCCGGTGGAGTGCATAGTCCGGGGGTATATCTCCGGGTCTTTCTGGAAAGCCTATCAGAAGGATACCAATGTCTGCGGCTTTGAACTGCCTCCCCTTTTGCAGGAATCGCAGGAACTTCCCGAGCCGATTTTTACACCTTCCACCAAGGCCGAGGCAGGTCTCCACGATGAAAATATTTCCCTGGAGCGGATGGCTCAAATCGTCGGCGAGGAGGAGACCAGGGAAATTTCACGAATCTGCCTGGAACTCTACCACGAAGCCTCCACCTATGCCCGGAGCAGAGGGATAATCATTGCCGATACCAAATTCGAGCTCGGCTGGTATAATGGCAAACTCATTCTGATCGATGAAGTGCTGACCCCGGACTCGTCCAGGTTCTGGCCGGCGGATGATTATGAGGTAGGGCGCAGCCAGGCGAGCTTTGACAAGCAGTTCCTCAGGGATTACCTCTCTTCTCTGGACTGGAATAAGAATCCTCCACCGCCTCCACTTCCAGCTGAAATCATCGAGAAAACCGGAAAAAGGTACCTGGAGGCCCTGGAGCGGCTGACCTGAGTTTCACCGGCAAGGAAAAGCTTTCGGGGACGTATCGGCAGGCTCGTGGTCTGCCTGGAGGCGGAACTGCTGCCAGGGCAGCGACGGAGCTTATTTATCTGACAGGGCCGATTTGACGGTTTTGAGAAGCTCGTGTCTGGTAAAGGGCTTCTGGAGAAAGGGCAGATCCTTTTCTTTGATCCGCGGCCAGCGGGCCTTGTCGTCAGCGTAGCCGCTGCAGATGATAGTCGGAAGATCCGGGATCTGCTCCAGGATTTTGTCAGCCAGATCCGGTCCATAACCGTCGGGGAGCACGACATCACTGATGAGAAGCTGAATGTCCCTGCCTTCTTCCCTGAAGATATCCAGTGCTTCCTTAATGGTGGAGGCCTCTTTCACCGTGTAGCCTTCTCTGCTCAGCAGAACAGAGGCGACATAACGGAGCTGGTCCTCGTCTTCAACCAGGAGAATTTTTTCGTGGTTACCCGGCGCGATTTCCGCTTCCTTGACTATGGCCGCCATGCCCTCTTTTTCTTCCGATTCGGAAACCGGGAGATAGATTTTGAAAGTCGTTCCTTTATCCGGTTCACTGTAGACGTTGATCCAGCCTCCGTGCTGCTGGATAATTCCATAGACCACAGAAAGGCCGAGACCAGTCCCCCGGCCCGCTGGCTTGGTAGTGAAAAAGGGGTCGAAGATTCTGGCCTGCTCTTCCCTGGTCATTCCCGTACCGCAATCACTAACCATCAACAGGGCAAAAATTCCTGTCACGGCCTCGGGGAGAGCGCTTCTGCTGGTTTCATCTATATTGACAAGGCTGGTGGCTACAGTGATTCTACCACCTTCGGGCATGGCGTCCCTGGCATTGACAATAATATTTAAAAAGACCTGCTCTATCTGCCCCGGGTCGGCCTGTATCTTTTGGATACGGGAATCGGGGTTGAATTCGAGCTCTATATCTTCACCGATAAGTCTCCGGGCCATTTTTTCCAGGCCCTGGATAAGATTATTGAGATCGACGGGTTTAAATTGAACTGTCTCTCTGCGGCCGAAACTCAGAAGCTGCCTGGTGAGGTTTGCCGCCTTTTCGGCTGCGGTCCCGATCTCAGCCACGTGCTGGTAAAGTTCGTCCTGCTTTTTGATATGGAGTGAAAGGATCTCGTTGTTGGCATTTATCACCGTCAGCAGATTGTTGAAATCATGGGCCACTCCCCCTGCCAGGGTCCCTATGGCCTCCAGTTTCTGAGCCTGGAGGAGCTGCTGCTGGAGTTTTTCCATTTCCCTGTCCTGTTTTTTCCGGGAAGTGATATCCTGGATACACATTACCGCCCCCAGGGGCCTGTCCAGCTCATCACGAAGGGGGCTGGCAGTGTACTCGACATCGATGCTCGTGCCGCCCCTGAGCCAGAAGATGTCCTCGGTTGACAAGGTTGGATTTCTGCGTCCTAAAGCCTGACAGAAAGGGCAGTTTTTCTTGTCGTATCTGGTGCCGTCGGGCTTCTGGTAGTGAAGGGTGTCATGGGCATTCTTGTAGAGCAGTTCTCCCCTGCCGTAGCCAAACATGGACTCCGCCGATCTGTTGGCGAAGATGATCAGACCTTCGTTGTCTATGCCGAGAATACCCTCGGCTGCTGAACTGAGAATCATTTCCTGCTGGCGGCCGACCTCCTGCAGTTCTTTTTCCACCTTCTCTCTGGCCAGATTGCTGGTTTGATACCTTTCCGCCAGCCTGGTTAAATCTTTTCCCAGTTTTTGTACTTCGTAAGGTCCTCTCCAGGAGAATCTGACCGGGCTGTTGCCTTCCAGGAGACTGGTGAGGCCGGTGGTCAGTTCTTTGACAAAGAGATCTATCCGGCCGGAGATAATCTTGGCGATATAGACGATAAGCAGGATCATTCCCAGTAAAATGGCGATGAAGACGGAGAGGTATGATTTAAGCCATGTCTTTATGTCTTTCCTGGCTATCTCGTGACCCACCCAGAGACTGTGTCGTGGTTTATCATTAACCAGGAGAGGTAAAAGAGCCATATTCCCAAGGGAGTGATGCTGCCTAACCGCAGGTTGGGGATCGTCGAGCAGGGGCGCAAGGTCTTTGAAGTCTTCCATGGCCTCATCTGGATCAGGACTGCTGTTGATGTCTCTGCTCCGGGGTTTTCTGATATAGGCCCCGTCGCCTCTCATCAGGAAATAGTCGGGATAGTTGTCCAGAAAATTCTGGAGATTGATGTGCATGTATGCCGTGCCCCGAGCATCATCGGGAGGATAGCCTATGGTTACCGCCAGATGGGTGTGGGGTATTTTCCGTTTCTGTTCAGTAGGATAGTGAAGGTGAAGTCCGGCTGAATAGGTGGTGGATGGTTTATGTTCCGTTCTCTCAAGGAAAACCTGGTCGTGTTCCTGAAAAGTCTGTTCATTACCAGGTTCCAGTCGGAGATGACCATCGGGACCCCTGCTGAGGCTGAGACGTACCTGTCCGTTGGAATCCATTATGGTAATTCCGGTGATGTCTTTCTTGGCGTCACACCACTGTATCAGGAGGCCTGATAGGCGTTCTCTGATCATTGAATAGGGAACATCACTCTGAGAAGGGGTAACCAGATCGAAAACCCCGGGAATGTAGCTCAGGTTTCGCAGACTTTCCCGTCTTCTCTCCAGAAGATTGTTGAGTTCCCGGAAATCCTGCTGCAGGGCAAGGAGCTGTCTTTCCTCGCCGGACTGTTTCAGTTTGAACAGAATCTTCGGAAAATTGAGAGTGGTGAAGACAAGCAGAGGAAGTAGACCTACCGCCAGAAGAGTTATAAAGAGTAATTTCTGAAGTTTCATGTAGATGGACCACTGTCGCCTTATTCTCAATTAGATGGGTTCTAATAGGCGTAATCGGCAGGTAGCGGCCAAAAGTATAATGCAATTTGCCCGGTTTGGAAAGGCAAGTTATGCAGGAGATGAATATTTTCAATATCTTTACTATCGAAGGTCCCGGATCTTTTTTCAAATAGGAAATTTTACGGCTGGCTATGGCAAAGAATTATCTGGATGTGGGCGGCCTGTCTTCAGCGGCTGTGAAAACGATATCGCCGTACCAGGCTTCAGCTGACTCTTTTGTGTTGTCGCTGTCGGTCATGATGGCGACGCCCGAGATTTCCGGCGGGTCCTCTCCGTAGATTTTTCTGTAATCATCGAGGATATTTCTTCTCTCAGTGATCCACTGGCCGGCATTGGCGGAACCGCTTTCCACTGCGATCATCTTGACTCTGTCGGTGAAGGGATTGGGCAGAATTTCCCCTTTTTCCACCTGGGAGGCCCAGATATAGTTCAAGGCGCTGGTAG
>JBEPXR010000072.1:0-9930 GCA_041641775.1 Desulfobia sp.
CTCACAGGCAAAAGTGGCGATTTTTTCGGCATTTGAAGAAAAATCAATGGGGACAAGTATCCTCTTGACAGCGCTCATGGGGCATCCTCCTGTTCTAACTTGAATATTTAATTGTTACTCTTTAGATTACAATTCTGGATTCTCATTACCTCCAGGCAGCCGGACCGACAATGGCCTGCACCCAATGCTATATTAGCAGGATTGGTTTATAATATCAAAAAAATTGAGAAATTTCACCATAACCAATAAAAATTTCCCTGAGAATAGCCGGTTGAATTTCAGTATTTGACGGAAGAATAACCAGATTTCTCCTGCAAAGGTGGCATTACTGTTTCAACTATCCTGAAAATACATATTGAGAGGGCAAAAACCAGTCATCATGGCCAGAGATACCATCTTCAAAGAAGAGAACCCCCCTACTGAGTTTTCTTTCGACACCAAGGTAGCGGAAGTTTTTGACGATATGCTGAACAGGTCCATTCCCTGTTATCAACAGGTCATAGAGATGTCAATCCGTCTTCTCAGACGATTCTGCTGCAGCGGTGACATCATTTATGACTTGGGCTGTTCCACAGGCGGCACTCTCATAGAGATCGCCAGGAAACTGCCCCTGCAGCGGGTAAAATTCAGAGGCCTGGATGCTTCCCAGGCTATGATTGATAAGGCCAGCCTCAAACTTGAACTGCTGTCCTCCGGCCATGATATCATTTTTTACCGGCAGAATATAACAGAGGCGGAACTGTCAGAATGCGGCGCCGTTCTAATCAACTACACCCTGCAGTTTCTTTCACCTGATTCGAGAATGGACCTGATCAGGAAAGTCTACCACTCTCTGCGTCCGGGCGGCATCCTGATTCTCTGTGAGAAAACCACCTCCTCCCACTCAGCCATAAAAAAAAGCTATGAGGATATTTACCTGGATTTCAAAAAGGAGCAGGGATATTCGGAAACAGAGATTGCCAGAAAGCGTAAAGCCCTGGAAAATGTCCTGGTCCCGTTTACGGCCAGCGACAACCTTCTTCTCCTTGAAAAAGCGGGATTCAATGAGATCGAAAGCTTTTTCAGGTGGTTCAACTTTGCCGCCTTCCTCGCTTTGAAGGAGGAAAAATGAAAGATTATCTCGATCTCCTTCCGAAGGCCGACCATGAAAAAATAGGGGAACTGAGACGGAGGAATGAAGAACTGCTCACCAGCAGCAAAAAAGGTGTGCTGGCCTATCGCAGACTTTGGAAGATGGTGGTCCACTTAAGAGCAGGTTATTTGAACCTGTCCGGGTCTACAGTTATCATTGGCGACAGCAGTGAAACCTCTACTGAAGACCACCATATTCTCTACGCTGCCCTCCGCCGTCTCATGCCTTGGCGCAAAGGACCGTTTCGGATATTCGGCATCGATATTGACGCGGAATGGCGGAGCAACCGGAAATGGGAAAGGATTCTACCTGTTCTGCCTGATCTGGAAGATAAGATCGTTGCCGACATCGGCTCAAGCAACGGCTACTACATGTTCCGCATGGCCCACCATAGACCTGAAGCCGTTGTAGGTTTTGAACCTTACCTGCACCATTACTTCATTTTCCAGATTCTCAACAGTTTTGCCGGCCTGGAAGAACTTCAAGCCGAACTGCTGGGGGTCGAACATCTCGGCCTGTATGCAGACAGTTTTGACGTTATCTTTCTGATGGGCATTATCTACCATCGAATCTCCCCGATAGAATCTCTGAAAGAGGTTTATGCCAGTCTGAAACCGGGAGGAACTCTTATCGTGGAATCCCAGGCAATACCGGGCGAGGATCCGGTTGCCCTCTTCCCGGAAACACGGTATGCCAAAGTTCCGGGGACCTACTTCGTCCCCACGGCCTCCTGTCTCAGCAACTGGCTCAGCAGGGCGGGGTTCAGCAAGGTGGAGATCTTCTGCTCACATCCCATGAGTGAGGAGGAGCAGCGGGCCACGGAATGGATGACCTTTGAGTCTTACAGAGATTTCATCGACCGGGACAATCCCGCCCTGACCGTGGAAGGCTATCCCGCTCCGCTACGGGTCTTTCTGAAAGCGGAAAAAGGGTGATATATATTACGTTGTACGTTGTACATCGGAGGTTGGAGGCAGCGATTACTTCTTCTCTGAATGCAAGGTGACACCCTCGACAATCCTGGTGTGGTAATCGCTCTGGAGTTCAATGTTGACCGGTCTGCCCCGTCTTGCCTCAATTCTGGCCAGTAGTACACTCAACTTTCTCATCTGCTTTATCTTCTGATGCTCATCATCAGTCCTTTTTATCAACTCCTCCAGCCGCCTGACTTCTTTCTTATCCTCAAGTTCAGGGGGCAGATAACCGGCGTTCTTAAGCACCTTATAGGCCATTCTGAACTCTGCCGGAACCGCAAGATCATCGTCTTTGGGCAGAGGCTTGTTCTTCCATCTGCTGAAATCAAGCGAACCGTCGTCAATGGCCTTGCTGATCCGCTGCTCCGCTATCCGTGTAAAAGAATCCATAATAGTCTGCCTTTCATCCTTGAGTAATGCTTTCCCGCTCAGCTGGATGGACATCAGCTAAGCTCGGTTTTACAGAAAATAATCAATCCGTGGACTGCCTCACATAATCAGCTGTCCCGTTTCAATAAGCCGGGCACCGGCTTCTTCCATCTCCGCAAGGGATTGTTCGCCGTCTTCAGACTCCTGATTCACCGGCCGTGTCCCGTCTTCCAAGAGATAAACCTCATACCCCAACCTGCGGGCATCAAGAACCGTCTGTCTCACACAGATATCCTGGGCCAGCCCCCCCACCATCAACCGCGTAACTCGCAGATTCTTAAGCTGAAAATCCAGATCCGTACCATCAAATGCGGAATACTGATCGGTATCTGGGCTTGAGCCTTTGGAAACAATTCCGGCCTGGCAGGGCAGATCAAGTTCACTGGCAAGAGAAGCTCCCTTGCTGTTCTGTACACAGTGCGGTGGCCAGGGACCTCCCTGCGCTTCAAAAGAAATATGGCCAGCCGGATGCCAGTCCCGACTGGCAAATATAGGTAGATCTTTTTCCTTGAAGTGAAAGATAGCCCGGTTAAGTGGCTCTATCACCTGGTCGCCCTGTGGCACAGGCAGATTGCCACCAGGCAGAAAATCATTCTGCAGATCAATAATAATCAGTGAATCGCCTTCCTGCACTCTCACTTCATGATGTTCTGTAACGTCAGCCATGTCTGTGCTCTGTATTTTGTTTTGGGGATCCTGGAAGCTCGTTATGGATTTTTCCGACTCGGCCCATTCCTGGAACCATCCGAACAATAGCCGTTTAGAAAAAATGACTCAGGTTGTTGATATTATATTAATTTTTAAGACAGAAAGTTCCGCTTATTATAGAGAGTTGAACCGTATCTGACCAGTTTCAGTCTATAGAACTGCAAGTACTATGGGCTGCAACTATACCGGGACACTCGTTTTTGAGCGTCTCAGGTCTGTCGCGAAACCGCGGCCAGAAAGGATACTTCAGACATTGTCCCGGCCTGACCGGATAGATCCGGCAGTTTTTCTCAACCTGATCAAAAAAGATACAGGCAAAACCACAATCAGTATAATGTTCTTTGAGAGAGAGACGGTT
The DNA here is from genome assembly GCA_041641775.1 of Desulfobia sp. Lineage (GTDB taxonomy): Bacteria > Desulfobacterota > Desulfobulbia > Desulfobulbales > SURF-16 > JAWLDV01. The sequence goes on from JBEPXR010000072.1 coordinate 3,602, forward strand.
GTCAATAGAAATTACATACCTGTTCAGAAAATCAATTGTGACCTCACCGAGAAATGAACTGATTTCTCTTATTTCTCCGGCATCGACCCATATTTCTCCAGAATCTCCGCAGCAGCAGTAACCTGGACATTTCAGACAGGCAGAAGGATTAAAGCCAAAGTGAAAACCTTTTTTGTACACCGTATCCATGTTCTTTCACTTTAACAATCAACCACTGTAATTCCTCAACTCCTTGCCTTCTCACCATATCGACCGGAACTGATCCTGAAAAGGAAGATGGCAAAAAGAACCGCGGCTATTCCCAGAAGAGTATTGTAAAAGGGGGGCGCTACCAGAGAGATACGAACAATGACAGTCGAGAGGGCATAACCTGAATTTCTGAATACCGAATAAAAAGAAGGTTGAAAACACTGACCTATAAGGACAAGCAGGACATCGGCCAGAATGAGCAGCGTATAGAAGGAATGGAAGAAGTCCGGATATTCCAGTCCTGCAATAATCCTGTAAACGGTCACTCCTCCGAGAACCAGAAAGGCAGATAGGAGAACCAGGGATATCCCTTTTTTGGCGGCAATATATTCGTAAAGATCCTTAAATCGACCGGCATCGCTTACCGCCTTTTTCTGTCGGGACTGAAGACGATAATAATAACCGAGGAGAGCGAAAATGATCAATGCTCCGAAACCATCGGAAAGAATCCGCAAGACCGCCATTTCATTGCCGACGAAAGAAATCGGCTCAGAAAAGTAGGTAAGCTCCTTGAAAGCATTCCGCATCAGGATGATGGTCAGGATTTCAAACTGTTTCCCCACTGATCTGGAAAATGAGCAGGGCAGGACGAAAATGAGGCTGATCACCTCCAGGACAAGCACCACGGTAAAAGCGATATCTACTGCGTAAAAATGATTGTCCGGTATTCTGCCCGTCCAGTCACCTCCAGCCAGGAAACCTCTTCTCTTCAGCTCAATGACAAGAAGACTGGCCAGAAAAATACCGACAAGGGCAATAGAGATCCTGCGGTGGACCTGTTCCCGCTCCCAGAATCTCTGGAGCGGGTCAAAAATATAGGTTATTTTCTCGAACAGAAAATTCATGAAATAATATCAACTCATAGAGACTCGGCCAGAACCTGACTCCTGACTTGATTCCTGCTGAAGGCGATTTGTACATCATCAAGCAGTCCCAGCTCTCCCAAACGCTTTAGATTAGCATTTTTTCTCCCCCGAAAAACGGATTCATCCCGGGAAGCCAGGGTTATTCTTGCCGGCCTTGCAAGTCCGGCAAGTATTTTTCGTATTTTCTTATAAAAAATACGGGAACTCACCAGTTCACCGAAAGCAGGATGATAGGGGCCGGCCAGAAGATCTCTTTCCAGGGAAGCAGTGGGCTGAAGCCCCATGCGAATGACAGGAATTCCGCGCCGATCAAAAAATTCCCTGATTTTCGCCGTTACGACCAGAGCGCGATGCAAAGTAAGGGGCCTGTATGTTCCCTCTCGGTACATCCGGGCCAGGGGACTGCCCTCAAGAACGAGAGCAGGGTAAATCCTGACCATGTCGGGGCCGAGGTCAGCAAGCCTATAGCAGCTTTCCATAACACGGCGATGACTGTCCCCGGGCAGACCGATCATCAGCTGACCACCTGTCTTGAACTTTTCATGTTGAAGGACGGCAAAAGCCTTCTCGACATCTCTTATGGTATGTCCTCTGCCGCTAGCTGCCAGCACTTCCCGGTCAAGAGACTGCACACCGAGCTCGACGGTTCCTACTCCATAGGAGCGCAGGAATGCAGCCCGACTCTTATCCACATAATCGGGTCTGGTCGAAATACGTATGTTATGAACCCTGCCGCTTTTAAGGAAGGGTTGCACAGCCCCGAGAAGCTCTTTCTGTCGTTCTTCCGGAATGCCGCTGAAACTTCCGCCAAAAAAAGCAACTTCCATCCACTTTTTCCTATCAGAGCAGGAAAGAAGATTGTCAAGATTCTCTCCTACAATCTTTCCATCGACATGCCCCCTATTTTCTCCGGTAATAACTTCCTGATTGCAGAAAATACATTGATGGGGGCAGCCCTGATGCGAAATAAAAAAAGGAATTATGCAGGGGGAAGTGGACCGGGTCACTGTTCCCCGATCCTCTCCAGTTCCTTTATGGCTGCTGCGGCTGCCTGTTGCTGGGCTTCTTTTTTGCTGGTGGAACTTCCATATCCCAGGATTTCGCCTCGGAAACGAACGGAGACATGAAAGATTTTGGCGTGGTCGGGGCCTTCTTGACGATCCAGTATATACTCCGGACCTTCACTGAATTTATCCTGGAGCATCTCCTGCAGGCTGCTCTTCGCGTCCTGGGTGAGCATGGCCTCTTTATCCCCGAATATCCAGGGGGTGAACAGGGCTTCCACTACCCGGAAAGCAGCTTCATACCCGCCGTCAACAAAGACCGCACCGATTACAGCCTCCAAGGCACAGGCAAGTATAGAGGATTTTCCCCTGCCGTTTGAGGCCTCTTCGCCTCTGCCCAGGAAAAGATAGCTCCCGAGATCAATATCTCTGGCCATGAAGGAGAGATGGCTCTCTCTAACCAGCGCAGCCCTGATCCTGGTCAACTCACCTTCTTTCACTCCGGGATAATGTTTGTAAAGGAGATAGCCCACTATAAGATCAAGAACAGCATCACCCAGGAACTCCAACCGTTCATTATTTTCGGGACAATCCTGCCCCTGTTCGAAGGAATACGAACTGTGTATAAAGGCGATCTGCAGCAAGGATCTGTTCCCGAAGGCATAACCCAGATTTTCCTCAAAGGAGGCCAGTTTGTCATTATTGCTCTTCAGCAATAGTTCAAAGGTGGTCATATTAGAAGGATAGGATGATTGCAGTATATTATCTGAACATCATATTCACAGCAGGATAAACGGCACCTGCAGCCAGATTTTCTCTTGTCAAAATTCGTTGTTACGTTTAAGATACCGAATCTATCACGCCGATATCCGATGAAGGGTGAGGCGGCGTAGCCAAGTGGCTAAGGCAGTGGTCTGCAAAACCATTATTCGCCGGTTCGAATCCGGCCGCCGCCTCCATTTATTTTCAATCGGTATCAGGCATTTTCAATAAACTGTACCCCTACCTCGTATTCATCCTCCATGACTGTAGCAGTGGACCACATTACTTTCCCTTTTATTTTGACGGGTCCCTCGTAATCACCAAGATCGGGAAGGTAGTCATGGTAATCTTCCTTAAACAGATCCCTGAGATCGAACTCCATAACAAGGACAGTGTTCTTGGCTAGCAGATCCATGGCCAGAAAACGAACTCCACCCGAACTGATATCTAGGACGAGGCCATTCCTCCATTGTCCCGTGTTTCCCAGACTTCCGTGTTTATCTTCTATTTCGTAATTAAAGGGAATTTCTCTCATCAGCCTCTTGTGCTGCCTTCGCCCCTCACCGTTATCCCCTGAAAATGACATAGAACTAATCCTTCCTCACACTAGGCCTTGACGGATTACCTAGTTTTACATTGATGACAGTTCCCGGATATTGTTCCACAGGAGGAACTGACCGCACCAGGTTAAAATACTCCTTTAGACAGAAAAAGTAAGAAAAGATATACTGAAACCGCTCCGGACATCAAGCCAAAAACAAGAAAACCACTCTGGAGACTCCGGTGAAGACCGCCGCGCAAACTTTCCTTCTTATCCGTCCCCAGGAATACCCAGTAAGGCGCCAGCAGGGCCCAGCAGAAAAAGAAAGGACTATTCGTTGCAAAGCCCGCCAGCCGACCAGGGATTTTGTCCAGAAACAGACGCCCGCCGATCGCATTGAGACCGTTTGCCGCCCTGTCTGCAAGATTATAAAATAATCTCCCCCCTTTCCGATACAACCAGTCCGCATCAAGATTTACCGCCCGGATCTCGGAGGGATAAATCCCCGACATCAACAGCAGGACAAAGGCTAAAGCTGAAAAGAAGAGCAATTGAAGCTGGGAAAAAACATGGGTAGCTGTATAAGGTTCATAGTGAACATCCTGATAAGGCAGAATACTGTACAGAAATTGAGGAAAGACGCCATTGAAAAGGCAGAGAAAAGCGGCTATCCCCATAGCCACCAGCATATTGAGAGGAGCCTCTTTAACCCGGTGGCCGGCATCATGCGAATAAAAGGCAAAATAGGGGATTTTGATCCCCGCATGATGGAAGACCCCGGCTGAAGCAAAGAGCAGTACAAGCCAGACCGTACTCATATGATCGTGGGCAGCCGCCTCCATGACCATGGACTTACTGACAAAACCACTGAACAGGGGAAAAGCCGATATAGAAGCCGCACCGACAATACAGAATAGAGCGGTCAACGGCATTGATTTATACAGTCCGCCCAATCCCGTAGCATTGGCACTGCCTGTCCTGTACATGGCAGCCCCCACCGACATGAAAAGGAGGGCTTTGAAAAGAATATCGTTAAAGGCATGGGCGATAGCGCCATTGACGGCAAGATTGGTACCAATGCCAATGCCGACCACCATGAAACCTACCTGGTTGATGAGGCTGTAAGCAAGGACCCGCCGTAAATCATTTTCAATAACCGCATAAAATATGGGGAAGGCAGCCATCACCACGCCGATCCAGATTAACACTTCAGTACCGGGATAGGCCCGTGCCAGGGCATATACCGCGGTTTTAGTGGTAAAAGCACTTAAGAAAACAGCCCCTCCGATAGTGGCCTCGGGATAGGCATCCGTCAACCAGGAATGCAATAGCGGCCAAGCGCAGTTGAGACCCATACCCAGAAAAATGAGCAGGCTTGCCAAACCGTCAAGTCCAATATAATTGAAGGCCAGACTGCCTTGTTCATTAATATACATGATAATTCCGGCCAGCAGGACGAGACCTCCGAAGGCATGGACCATGAGATAACGAAAACCTGCCGCCTGGGCCTTTTTGGTCCTTCGCTGCCATATCAACATCACGGAGCCGACAGTGAGCATTTCCCAGAAGACGAAAAAGCTGAAAAAATCAGCAGCAAAAATCACCCCCAATGCTGCACCGGCATAGAGAAAACCAGCGACATATTCCACATTCTTCTTTACATGCATGATATAAATAATGGTGATGAAGGATATAATATGGAAAATATAGCCGAAAAGCAGGCTGAGCCGGTCTACCCGGAATAAGACAAGCTCAAAGTCAAGAAAATTCATTGTCCAGTAAATGCCGGGAGCAGTATAGATAAGGTTCAACATACCGGATATGGTGATCAAGAGCATCCAGGCTTGTTTGAAACTGCCGCGAAAAACGGGGATAAAAAGGGCACCGGCAATGAAAATAAGAGCAGGAGGGATTGGATTAATCATCATAATAATCCTCCCCGCGCATAACCAGTGGACGTAAAACCAGTTTGGCTATAAGAACGAGAACAACACAGGCGACAAAACCGAAAACCGCATAAAATTCCGGCCACTTCTCCCAGGCAAAGAAACTGTGCCTGTGAATGAGAAAATCAAAGCCCAGAAGCATTACTATCGCGATAAAAAATATCTGCAGGAATCGCCGTATGTTTTTTGGTTTATCAAAAAAATGTTTTTTTTCCATGAATCTAAAAATACATAATAAAAATCAGTGCGAGATAGGCCGCACACAGAGAAAATATTATATAAAAGACCGGCTTATAACCCGGAACTGCTTTATGTTTCAACTCGTTCGGCTCTTCTTTCTTCATATTAAATTTATATCCCAATTTCTCTGTTACCAGTTAACCTGTTGCCCAACAATCCTCTCACAAGGATCCTGAGTTCTCTCTCGCAGGCAGCTTTTGCAGCTTTACCGACCTTCGCCGTAAAAATATTTTTTGCTTTCCGCCTTATTCAACCACCGCCGCCGAAAGTTTTCACTGCCTGCTCCGCCAGCTCAAAAAAAGGCTGAGGATAGAAAAACAGAGCCAGCGACATCAGGCTGCTGAAAATCAGGGGAACCAGACACCAGAGAGGCGCCTCCCTGATATCATCCTCAAACAGGGATTCCTCCCGGGTGCAGAAAAAGGCCCGGTAGAATACCGGCATGAAATAGGCGGTATTAAGCAAAGAACTGACCAACAGAACTATCAGCATTACAACCTGATCAGCCTCCAGGGTACCGAGAACAAGATACCATTTGGAAATAAAACCGCCGGTGGGCGGCAGACCGATAACGCTCATGGAGCCTATAAGAAAGGCAATCATGGTGATGGGCATCCTTTTGCCGATTCCCACCATACTGCTGATCTTCTTCCTGCCGGTGGCAATATAGATTGCTCCGGCACAAAAGAAGAGAGTAATCTTGCCGAAGGCGTGCATCGCG
>JBEPXR010000073.1:0-3524 GCA_041641775.1 Desulfobia sp.
AACCGGTCAATGAGTTTGCAGAGGTTCCCGCCCTGGTGTCGGTCCGGCGCCTGGGTGAGCAGTTGTTCGACCGGCTCTAACCGGAATCGGTAATTGTGTGAGGAAGAACTGTTGACGACAAGGGAGAGGAAAGGCGACAGCCCTTTGCGGATTATGCACCTGTTGGGAAGTTTCGGTCCGGGAGGGGCGGAAATGGGAGTCGCACGGCTGATTAATCACTTCCCCGATCCAGGGATTGTCCATTCCGTCTGCAGCATGGGACCGGATCTCTCCATGCAGCTGGAGTTGCACTCCGGAGTCCCCTGTTATTCCCTCGGTCTGCAGGGAAGTTCATATACCGCATTCCGGGGTTTGGCCAGGCTGGTGAAAAACAGGGAAGTTGACATTCTGCACGTAAACAATCTGGCTCCCTGGCCTGACGCCCTGGTGGCGTCGAAGCTGACTGGTTGTGTCTGCATAGAGACGTTTCACGGGGTAGAAGTGGGTCAGCACCGTTTTCCCTGGAGAAAAAGAACGATGTTCAGGGTTCTGGCCAATCGCTCAGCTGCGGTCACTGCTGTATCAGGTGCCGCCAGGCAACTGCTGTCTGAACTCACTGACATTGCAGGCAGCCGTGTACAGGTGATTACCAACGGAATCGATTGTGACGCGTTTACACCTCCTGCCAGCAGGGAAGATAAGGCAAGTAGGCGAACCGATCTTGGGTTGCCGGCAGAAGGTATTCTTCTCTGCTGCCTTGCCGGATTGCGCCCCGTCAAAGGACACCGTGAGCTTTTGCGGAACTTTGCGGAAGTCCCGGCTGCAAAAGGCATGCGATTGCTGCTCGTCGGTTCGGGGCCGGAGGAAGCACCTCTGAAGGAGCTCTCCCTGGAGTTGGGACTGGAGAATCGTGTCTATTTTCTGGGACAGCGTCATGATGTGCCCGGGATCCTCAAGGCCTGTGACCTCTTTGTCCTGAATTCCGATACCGAGGGGCTGAGCTATGCGGTGCTGGAGGCCATGGCCTGCGGCCTTCCCATAGTGGTAACAGCGGTGGGGGCCAACCCCGAGCTGGTTGAGAACGGTAAAGAGGGCTGGCTTTATCCTGTGGGTGACGGCTCCACGCTGACCGGGATTCTGAATCGTATTGCAGGCAATCCCGGGAACCTTGAAGCCATGGGACGTGAAGCCAGAAAGAAAGTGGAAAAATCGTTTGGGATTACCGCCATGGCCGAACAGTACGCCGCCTTGTACAGACAGGTGATTGGGCAGGGGCTGAGGAAGGCGGCCAGAAAAACTGATCAGGAGAAAATATGAATCAGGACCTGCCTGAGCGTCGGTTTACCTCTTCCCGGGAAGTTTACTGGCGGGAGATGTTTAATGATCTCGCCGATCTGGAAGAAGATCATGCTGTCTCCGGCTGGTCTGTACAGGGATTGCGTCTGAGGTTCGAGGCTTATTCCGAATGGCTGGACAGAGAAGATCTTGCTTCGGACTCACTGGTCCTTGATCTGGGATGTGGCGCCGGCGTCTATGCAAGATTGCTGGGGGAGCTGGGTTTCCGTGTTATCGGCGTAGATTATGCCTGGAGAGTGGCCGCCAAAGCCAGACGTGATTCCGAAGGCGGCGGCGCGGCTTTTCTGGCCGGTGATGCCTGTGCCCTACCCTTTCCCGAAGATGTTTTTGATCATGTTCTTTGCATAGGGCTCTTTCAATCGCTATCCTGTTACCAGGAGGTGATTGCTGAAATTTACCGGGTATTGAAGCCGGGGAGCCTTCTCTGCCTGATGACCCTTAACCGGCGCAATTTCAAGTCCCGCCTCGACCGTCTGCTGAGCCACGAAGACATCATCATGGTTGACGGCCGACCCCAGGAGCGTCTCAGCACCTACGATCCGCTGGCTCTGGGCCAGGAATTACGGCAAGCTGGCTTCCGGGGAATACGGGACTATCCTGTCCAGATTTACCCTTCGGGCTGGACCTGGATGAGGCCATTCATCGGTTTTTGGAATCGGATACCTCTGTTGAGATATCTTTCGGCTCGTTCAGTGATGCTGGTAGCCAATAAGTGACGATCACCTAAATGACAATCAACGATCCAAAGGTTATTATGAAAAAGGTAGCTGTCCGTTTTTTTATGCTGATCTGGGTTCCGCTTTTTCTCTTGACTGGTGAAGCGGCAGGGAAGGAGTTCGATATTCCCTTGATAATAGAAGACAACTCCGGAGTGAAACGGCAGGCCTGGCCTGCCGCCGGAGGCATCCCCTTTGCTCGGGGAGAGCTGCAGCCGGAAAATGTTTCCGGGCTGGCAGTGGTGGATCAGGAAGGCCGGCGCATTCCTGCTCGGTTTGACCCTTTTGTTTCCTGGTGGGGCAGGGATGGCTCGGTGAAATGGCTTCTGGTTGACCTTCTTGCAAATGTCCCAGCCAATGGAAGAGTGGAATACCGCCTCGTGAGCCGGGACAAATCTCCGGAGGCAAAAGAGCTGCAGGTCAAGGAGACGGAAGAGAACATCACTGTATTTACCGGGCCGCTCAAGGCGGTGATAAGTAAAACTCGTGGTACCGTCCTTGAAGAGGTCTATCTCGATGCCGATCGGAACGGTTCATTTGAACCCCGGGAACGGATTATACGTCCGCACCGACTTAACGGCGGTATTGTGCGAAGTGACGTCCAGGAAGTGGTACACGGTGAAAGCGATACCTATAATATATGGGGTCATGGAAGCGGCAGGATCTGGAGAGACAGCTATAAGTCCGTCGGACGGCTTAAGGAGCATGAATACGCCGGCGGCCTGCAGAAACCCGAAAAGGTAACTGTCGAAACACGGGGGCCAGTGAGAACAACTGTCCGGATTGAGGGAAAACATCTGCCCCAGGGGCAGGGCAAAGGAATACGGCCGGAAGGGTTTTATTATTATACGGTCAGACTCCACTTCTATGCCGGTAAATCCACGATCAACATCGAGCACAGCCTGGACAACCAGCGCCTTGAGTTTCCTCTTCACATTTACCGTATCAAGGAAGCCCGACTGCAGTTTGCCCTGGAAGGGCAGGGAGAAACAAAATACATATTCGGTTCGGAAGATCAGGATATTATCCAGGGAACTCTGGAGGGAAAAACAATCAACCTGCTGCAGGACTCCGCTGGTAAGGAGCGTTGGGACCTGTATAACCGGCTGGAAGGTAAAAACAAAAAAGAGGCCAAGAAAACGGAAGGATATTTTCATCTTGCCGGAAGAAAGCTGGGGCCGGCTGCTTTCCGGGGGTACAAGCTGTTTACCGGCAGTAATCCGCCCGACGAGAAGGATCTCATAGATCAAGGTGATCACGCTCCGGGCTGGGGCGGAATTCAAGCTGACAGTCGGGGTGTTTCCCTTTTCATGCGGCGTTTCTGGATAGAGTGTCCCAAGGCCCTCCGTTTTTCGCCGGAGCGCCTCGAAGCCGTTTATTTTCCGGGGTTTTCACCTGAGCAGTTCCAGATTCATTCCAGTGCCAGAAAGAGTCATGAATTGACCCTGAATTTTCATAGCGATGCGGCTGGGC
>JBEPXR010000073.1:3534-9928 GCA_041641775.1 Desulfobia sp.
AAACCGAAGCGCTATGCCGAGAGTATAGCCTATCCGCGTCATATTGGGGTGAACGGGGCCGGAAAGGCCAACGACGAGCACTGGTACCCCCATTTTACCTGGGACCGAAACATTTATACCGCCAACTGGAGGACCACCGGGATGAAAGACCAGTTTAACAGCGGCGGTATGCATCCCAATTATTTTTCCCTCTTTCATAAGTACCTGCGGGGCGGTGGCTTGAAAATCTGGGAAAGGGGTGAGGTCTACGCCAAATGGGCCTCTGAATGGATCCCGTGGCTCCTGCATGACTACAGTTTTTCTGCAGAAAACCCCATGCCCCAGCACCGGATCGTGGGCTGGGGGGAAAAGAGCCTGTATACTCATCGGGAGGCCACGGAGATAAAGGGCTGGGTAAATCCCTATTCAACCAACATCCCCGGGTTCACGACTCCTGACAAGTTCCATCTGGACGGTGAGCACCTGATTCATATGTGGCCCTTCGAGTGGTATTACCTGACCGGCTCTCCCATCGCCAGACAGGGGCTGATGGCCACCGGTAATCAGGCCAAGTATTCGACCCATAAGCATTTTTTCGGCGACATCTCCGAGTCTCCTCCATCACTGGATAAGCTGTTCTACTATGACGACAAGGAGCATCCCGAACGGATTCCCCCTTATTTTTATACAAGGGTGTATGCCTCCCATCTGCTCAGCACTTCCTGGACTTACGCCGCCACCGGAGATGAAGCGAGTCTTTTTTACGCCAGATGGCTGGCGAGGCGCATTCTCTATCTGCAGCGGAAGAACAACGGCACCCTTGGAGACAGGGACAACTGGAGTAGAATTCCGCCCTGGCAGGAGTCCGAGGCAGCTATAGCCGCTTATGCCCTTTACCGGGAAACCGGGGACGAGGAAATGCTGGATATCATGGGATCCTGGCTGGAATGGGCCTGGCGGGAAGCGTATGAGCCGGGGAAGGGCATGCCTCACCGGTTCAAGCGGGGAGGGGACCCCAGAAAGTATGAACACCACTGGTATCCCGGCGTAGCCGCACCTCTGTCTTACGCTGCTCTGGGAGAACGAAAGGCGCTGAAGTTAACCGAAGAGTGGGCCGATTCCAGTCTGCACAATATTCACAAGGGGAAGTTATTGAGGTATCCGGTCGGCCAGAGCGCCGCCTATGTCCTGACCTATCTCCAGGAGAAAAGGGGGGATGTGGCGCCGCCACAAACGGTTACCGATTTGCGGGCTGAATACCATGAGAATGGAAATGTTGTTCTCAAATGGACGGCCCCGCATGCTGAAGGTGGTGATTCGGCTGCGGGCTACTGGATCAAATACGCCGGTCGGCCTATCGTGAGTCAGCCTGATTTTCCCGGAGAGGTGGGCGAGAAAATCGGGTTCTACCATGCGGACAACATCCGGGGAGAACCGGCTCCAATGAAAGAAGGGGGAAAAGAGGAGTTTCCCGTCAGCAGGCTGGCCCCGCACGGCGCCTATGGATCCGGAAAGGAGCTGGGGATAGAAGACCTCGATCCTGGGAAATACTATTTCGTGATCAAGGCCTGGGATGAGGCGGGAAATTTAAGCGGCATTTCCAATTCGGCCAGCATCACGATACGGTAAACTATGAACCTTCTTCACTGTACTCTGTTACGCAGTATTGAATCGGGATACCTTTCTATTTTGTCCTCAACCGCTTCAGGGGCTTGCCGGACGCTCCGGTTGATATGTGGTAAAGGGAGTCAAGTATGCAGATATTAAAACGGTCGGTGTCAGGCAGTTCTTCATTTCGCTCTCTTCTTTTGATCCTCGGAGTGATCGGCGGTGTGGGTCTTTCCCATATTCCTTCTCTCCATGCGGGTGGCATTGAAAATATCCGGGTAGTCAACAGCAGGTGGCCTGACAGTTCAAGCATGGAGGCCTTTGCCCGGGACGCGATCCGGCTCATGGAGGCCGAGACGGATGAAGAAAAGGCTCTCGCGATTTTTCGCTTCATCCGGATGACGACTTCGGCTACGAACGGTAAAGTCCCGCGGGAGCCTGCCCTGGGCGATAAGTATATCGATGACCCCCTCAAGGTTTTGAATGTGTATGGGGCTCACCATTGCGACGGGCTGAGCCGGATGATGGAGTGGTCCTGGCGCTCGTTGGGAGGCAGGGCGGAAAAGCTCTACCGCAGTGGCCACACACAGGCCGATGTATTCTATGAAGACGGGGACGGGGAAAAGCGGTGGCATCTTTTTGACCTTTCCCAGGGATGGTATGTGTATGACCGTTCAGATGAACATATCGCGACCCCGGACGAGATTGCCGGAGACTTCTCTCTTATTTTCAGACCTTCCGGGACCCCGAAGCCGGCCCGTCCCCATTATTGGGGGATGTGGAACTGGGTGCACGCCCCTCATGTTGCCGAGCCCTCCTACTCACCCGACCTCCGCCTTCGCAGGGGGGAGAAGGTCGTGTTTTTGTGGGGAAACGAGAAGCAGCCCTACCAGAACAACTACAGGAAAAAAGGCGGCCGTGATTTCGAGCACGGTCCGTATCCTGTAACTTACGGCAATGCTGTCTTCACCTATACTCCTTCTTTTGATAACAGGTATATGGAGGAAGATACCTTCAGAAAACCGGTGAACCTGCTGTCCAGTGACGGTATGGATTCGGGTTTCCGGATCACGCCTTTGCAACCCGGACGACCGGCCGAACTGGTCTATGAGATCAGTTCCCCCTACATCATTGCTGACGCTGCCGTCTCCGGTGAATTCTTTCGCGAAGATGAGCAGGACAGTCTCTCCATATTGATTTCAACTGATCGGGGCGATACCTGGCATCCGGTCTGGAAGGCCGAGGAAACTGGAAAGATCGTTTTGAACGGCATGGATATCTGCCGGAAATTCAATATTTATAAGTCAGGTAAAGAAGATATGACCGGGACACCTTTCGGCAGATACGGGTACCTGGTTAAATTTTCCATGGAGGCTGAAGGCAGCAGAAACCATGTCGCCCTAAGCACACTTGAAATCAGGACCACCGTGCAGCATAATATCTTTTCCCTGCCCCAGCTCTGGCCCGGGAAGAATGTGATCCAGGTAAAGGGGAAGCCGGCTGAGGATTTGGGACTGGAAGTGAGCTTTGCCTGGCAAGACTTGCAGGGCAAGGATCGACGGAATTCAGTGTGGATCGGGAAACCACCCTATAAATATGAAATCCTTGCTGCCGGAAAAAAGTGGGAGGATGTCAGGTGCAAAACCCTGGCCATTGAAGTCAGGCCGGGCAAGCTGGAAAATGCGAGTCTGAAGAAGGAAAAATCTGCGAGTAACGCCCAGAAGTTCAAAACGGCGGAGTCTTTCGCCACTTCGAAAATCGTCGGGCGCAGGAAGCCGGGCGCTCTCAAAGACAGCGAGGTTTACGTAAAGAAACTCCAGACCCCCGGCAAACAGGTTCAGGCCCTGGCAGCACTCATGGCGCAGAGAGATCGGCAGACCTTCGATCCCGTTCTGGAACTGGCATTGTCAACCCGGCGGTTTCCCCAGAAGGACATGGCCGTTCAGGCCCTGTATCTCATTGACCCGGACCGGGCAATCCCGGTCTATATGGACATCCTGCGCATGGATCCCCGGGTACGCTGGAAGAAAGATAAGAACAATGAGATGGTCAGACTTGGTCACTGGTACATCATGTCCGCCCTGGTCGGGACCATTCTGGCTGAGGCCGGAGAAGTCGAGGCAGTTCCCCACCTCATCAAGGTCCTGGAAAGCTCGATAAAGCACGATTCCCGGGATTGGGGCTCTCAGGGTGCTATTATCCGCAGCCTGGGTCGACTGGACGACCCTTCAGCCGCCCCGGTGATACGACACTTCCTGAATGAAAAAGTGGATGTTGCGGCCCGGGCCGTGGAGGCTCTTGGCAGGCTGGGGGATGCTGATTCGATTCCAGCCATCAGGAAACTCTTTCTCAGCAGTGAATATAAGGTGCTAACAAGCAAAGCCGCGATTGCCCTGGGCAGGCTGGGTGATAAAAGCGTCGCCCCCCAACTCCGGGACATGCTTGAAAGCGGGGATGAAAATCTTCGGGCCGCAGGGGCCGGGGCGCTCGGTGAAATCGGAGAAGATGAATCTCTGGACATTCTCAGTAAGGCCCTGGACAGAGAACGACATCCCTGGGTCCGGGCAGTCATGGAAAAAGGCATTGAGAAGATAAGGAGAAGGGCCCGGTTATGAGGCGCTTCTTCAATTTTATCAGGAATATATTGGCGGCTGTAGGGCTCCTTGCCATTATTATTTCGGCAGGCGGCCTTTATTTAGTGGTCAGGTCGACCAGCCTGCCACCACGGGCCCTTGCCCAGAAATTACTGGAAAAAACCGGTTTGCAGTCCACCGTGATGGCAGATTGGCTGGAGCAGTCCGCCAGGGATAAAAGGGTGGTGCTGCCGCCGCTGAATTCTCCCGGCTGGTCCGGTCATGGTGCTCAACCAGGCAAGAAACTGAAGCCGGTTTCCTATGATGCCGAAGGTCATCCTGTCGCTGAACCGCGACCCGGTATCCAGGAAGACTATCCTGAACAGGAAGCCGGCCGTCTGATCCAGGTTGCCAGTTCCGCTGAATTCCTTGGAGCCATAAATAGAGCAGAACCAGGGGATGTGATTACTCTTTCTCCCGGAACTTACAAACTGAACGAGCGCACCATTTCCATCATCCGTCCCGGAAGTGCCGGAAAACCGATAACTGTCAGAGCCGATACCTTTGGGGATGTGATTCTTGAACTCATCACCCTGGAGGGTTTTCTGGTCAAAGCTCCTTTCTGGATTTTTGAAAACCTGGAGATAAAAGGTCTGTGCAGAAATCATAATTACTGTGAACATGCCTTTCATGTAGTTGGTCGGGGTCAGGGATTCGTCCTGCGCAACTGCCGTCTGCATGACTTTAATTCCATAGTCAAGGCCAATGGGGTGGTCAATAAGGATGGGGCTAGAATTTTTCCGGATGGCGCCCTGATTGAAGGCAATACCTTTTACAATAGCGAAATTCGGAAAACCGGCCATCCCGTGAACGGCATCGATGTTGTCGGACCCAATAACTGGATAGTGCGCAATAATATCATTGCCGATTTCGCCAAGGGCCGGGGAAACCGTATCAGTTACGCCGCTTTTATAAAAGGCAATTCCTCAACCGGTGTATTTGAAAACAACCTGGTTATCGGCGAATACAGACACTCCGGAGGCACCAGAGTGGGGTTGTCCTTCGGAGGGGGAGGCAGCGGGCCGAAATTCTGCCGGAACGGCAACAATACGGTGGAGCATACCGGGGGGATAGTCCGCAATAATGTCGTAATGAACTTTACGGATGTCGGTTTGTACCTGAACAGGGCCAGGGATACCCTGGTTCTCAATAATATCTTTTACAGGACTCTGGGCATTGATGTGCGATTTGCAGAAAGTACCGCTGTAATCGAAAATAACATTTTGGCCGGGAAGATCAGGGCCAGGGACGGCGGCACATTCAGCCAGAGAAGCAACCGGATAATCGACAGTTCCGGGGGGTGGTTCGGTGCTGATTTCGATGACTGGTTTGCCAGTCCAGTAAAGGCGGATTTTACCCTGTTGGCTGCTGAGGGAATAGTTGATAAGGGGAACAGGCATGAAGAGCTCCGGGAAGATTTCTGTGGTGAAAAACGAGTCGGGAAGCCTGATTTAGGGGCTTTTGAATATAACAATTCTCAATCCACCTGTACTCTTCTGGATTTTTCTACCATACAATGAAAAGGTTAATACTACAGCGACACTTTCTTTCTATTTCCGTCATTGCCGCGAAAGCGGGAATCCGGAAAAAAAACCTGGATTCCCCGGTCAAGCCGGGGAATGACGGGAGAGAGAACCAAAATGTCGCTGTAGTATTAAGCTCAAAGGGGCTGACCGCATTTCGGGCAGGATGGCTTGGATTCGCCCCAGATAAATTTTTTGCCAAGTTTGATTAATTGATTGACGTCTATTTCAACAGGGATTATCAAGAGGTTAGCTCGTCGGCCTTGGAAACATTTAATTGATTGATTTTTATGAAAATTTTGGTAAAGCAATATCACTGTAAATTGCAAGAAAACTACACTTTGCCCTTCAATTTCTGGTGATTCTAATGCGTCCTAAATCCAAAAAAAAGCCCCTCAAAAGGACATGTTCCGAGAACGTCTCGAGAACATTTTGAACCGTAAACATGAATTATACCAGTTGGTCAGTCTCATTCTCTGGCGAATTTTTGAGAGAGAATTTGGTTCCTTCGAAGCGGTTATCGGACACATGAAGGAAGAAGGAAAGCTTGGACGAAATTTCCTCAGAAACACCCTTGGAGATTAAATCAATGCCCTGCTATGTGGTGCCGGCCAGAATATCCGCTTCATCCTCAGGAAACTGAGGTTGGAT
>JBEPXR010000074.1:0-9904 GCA_041641775.1 Desulfobia sp.
TTCACAGGTTGTTCTTTTCGCGTTCATTCATCCGCATCGGGATTTTTTTTCTCGTCGAGACGCCGGGTTTGCAGGGAAAGGTTGTCTTAGCATACCCGGCGTCATTGCGATTGGTAAGGTTAATAATCCCACTTCAGGGTGACGAAAAAGCTTCGGCCCGGCATGGGATAACCGTGGTTATAGGCAAATTCCTTGTCAAAGAGGTTGGTGACATCGCCGGTAAGGTCAAAGCTGCCGTATCCCTCAAGGTCGATCAGTTCCTTGGTAAGGGAAAGATCTGCCACGGTAAAACCTCCCATCTCCAGGTCCGGATAGGGAGGACCGGTGTCGTAGTTTATCACGGTCTGGGGACCGGTATAGGCCAGATTGAGCCGAGCCCGGAAGCCCTGGAAATCGTTGATGCTGACCCCGTATGAGACATTCGATTCGTTGGTGTAATAGAGGTCCTGGTCATTTTCCAGATCCCGGTACCGATCCAGATAGACGAAGTTCAGATAAGGCCTCACCTCCAAAGCCCAGCCGTAAAAGGCCCCCAGATCATAGGACAGCCTTCCCTCGAAGCCGCTGATTTCAGCCTTGCCCAGGTTTTCCCAGCTCTGGTTGCCGCCGGCCAGGTAGACCGCTTCAATCTTGTCCTTGAACCTGGTGAAAAAGTAGCTCAGTTCAGCCTTCAGGCTCTTCTGCCTGTACTCCAGGCCGCCTTCATAGGTTCGGCTGGTCTCGGGATCGAGGCCCGGATTGCCGACATAGCGCTGTCCCCACCAGGTGACATAATCAGCAGCCAGTTCATCGGCGCCGGGCATGACGAAGCCCTCTGCATAGCGGGCCCGCAGCCGCAGGTTTTCATGGGCCTGCCAGCTCAGGCCTACCGCGGGCGTGAGATGGCTGTCTTCCTGGCTGCCTCCGGCGGGCTCCATTACCTCCACCTCGTAGTCGTCGTAGCGCAGACCGGCATCGAGTACCAGGTTGAGGCCCGATAACTTTTTCTTGGCCAGAAGGAATCCGGCCCAGTTTTTATAACTTGTCTCCTGGGGGGACCAGGTGGTGCTTATCTCATAGTCCTGCCAGTCTATTCCCGGCGTCAGTTTGAAACCGGCCAGGGACAAGGTGACCTGGGCCTGACTGCCCCGCTGGTCCGTTACTCTTTTCGAGCGGCTGTTATCGTCAAAGCCGTTGGGGTCATGATCCGCCGGGTTATACCAGGTGTCGGAATCCTTGCCGTCAAAGTAGCGGATCAGCCAGCTCATCCCGCCGTTCCGCACTTCCCCGGTGTAGATCAGGTCCAGGGAATGATTGTCGGCGTTTTTGTAATCGTCGAAATCGTTTAAGTTGATAACGGCGGGATTGCCCAGGTGATTGCTTTCAAAGCGATGGAGAATGACGCCCAGCCTCTGCTGTTCCAGGAACGTGTAGCCGAGGTTGACGGAATAACTCTCCTGGTCATCATAACCCGTATTGTGGAATTTTTCACCACCGCCGGTATCATAATCGTCCCTGGTGCTGTAAGTATAGGATGTGGAGAAATCCAGGCCGGCCTGGGCACCGGAGAACAGAAACCCCGCCTCCTCGTAGCCGTAGCTTCCCAGGCCGCCGAAGACTTGGGCGGATTCGGGGTCCCGTCCCCTCAGGGTGATGACGTTAATCACTCCGCCCATTCCCGCAGAGCCGTATTGCACCGCGCCGGGACCCCGGATAATCTCGATCCTCTCGATGTTTCTGGTCAGTATCTTGGCCAGGTTGCCGGTGCCGGCCCGCCGTCCGTTCAGAAGAACCAGGACATGAGCCCTCAGGTCGTTGCCGTGGGTGTCGGTACGGAAACCGCGAATACCCACGCTGGTCAGGGCTCCGGGGTATTTTTGAATATGGCCCACGCTTTTTTCAGCCAGGAGATCGCCAAGATCCCTGGCTGGAGAGGCCTTGATTTCCTCCCGGCCGATTACGGTCATTGCCGTACTCACTTCCGACGCCGGCTCCGGAGAGCGGCCGGCAGTCACCACGATTTCATCCATGGTTCTGACATTTTCCCCGTTCGAGCCGTCCCGGGCCAGAGCAGGGCTGGCTGTGATTCCGAGGAGGATCACAGCAAGGCAGCTTTTTTTCATCACTTCAGGTACCTCTATCTGGTTGTGATCCGGAAATAAAAAATCCCCGGATCAATTATAACTTGATCCGGGGATCCCTGATTTTTCCCTCAGACGCCTCAGCCTGTTTCCTTGCCACGGAATCAGCCATATATTTTTCAGGCAGGTCTTCTGACTTTTCCGTTCCGTCCAGCGGCCTTCCCATTTATTCCGGATAAACAGTGGCACACGGGGCTGGTCGAAATCTTCACCCTCCTTTTTCTTTTTAAGGAGAGGCGGAATTACAGCGGCGGGCCCGTCCCGGATTTGCACCGGGTTCCCTCTTTATGGACACTCTGAAAGAATCGTCTTTCTCAAAGCGTCCTGACGCTCCGGCGGAGCACCTGAAAATTGTAAAGAGACCAACTGTACTTAAATATTTCACAAAGGTCAAGACCGTTCCGGCGTGCAAGGGTGTTGAGTGGGATTTGATAATCCGGTGCCTGTGGGGAGATTTTGTAAAGTACGTCATTTGTTTATGATTTGGCTCCAGCGGCCGATAAGTTGGCAGGTAGAGTTTATATTGCATACTGTTGATGGGTGTGTTATAAAAATCGACCTTCCACACCGGGAGCTCAGGGCTGACGGGAAATTGCGGGTGCTGGTGAAAAGAACGCCTTCCCGGTATTTTTATTTAAAAAAAATCAAATACTCCCGACAGACATGGGCTGGTATCCCTGGCAAGGGACGAAATTGGAACAATAGGATCATTCCAGTTAAGAAGGTCTCACTGGATAAATTGCCGAAACTGAATTGAAGAACATTGATGAAACTCAAGGGTGCCTTGAAAAATTAGACATCTGGTTCGAGGACAAGGAGCGGCGAAAATAACAAGCGCAGCATATTAGGTATATGTGAGCATTTTTCTTTTTGCCGTGACACCGTAATCGGGCCATAGGGCAATTTTTCAAGGTTCCCTCAAGAGGAGGTTGTAAAGAATAGACCCATGCTTTTATGAACTAATTGCCTGACATTTCAGGAACCAAAACAATCCCATGGCACGAGAAAAAGTTTTCGCCTCTTTTATCCTGGACAGCGAGAAGGGCCTGGATATCGCCCTTCCAGCAGAATCCGTCCGGGAAGCCACTTCCTTCATCTCCGCCCTGAGACCCCTTCCCGCCTCCATCGATTTTCTGGAAGGCGTCATGGATCTCAGGGGCAGAATCCTGCCTGTCATCAACCTTAAAAAACGGCTCAAATTACCCGACACCAGTTACAGCGGGGACTCCAGAATTGCCGTAATTCAGCTCTACAATCAGCAGTTCGGCCTCATGGTCGAGGACATATGCGATGTTCTCTGGGTGGAGGAGACTGACATAGCCCCGGTTAATCCTGCCCTTCTTTCCGATGATAAGATTATTTCCTCGTTTATTAAAAAAGAAAACGATGAACGGATCTTCGAGGTCCTGGATCTCACCTTTCTCTTTGGCGCTGGTGAGAGTGGGGCATTTGAATCCTTCGATTTTCAGTCTCAGGATGAGGCGGCAGTTCAGCGCAGGTACAATCGTTTCGTTGCTTTTACCTGTGGGGAGCAGGAGTACGGTCTGTCGGTGGAGAATGCCAGGGAAGTGACCTTTACGGCCAATTTGAATGAGACGTTCCAGAGCGGCACAATAGCCGGAGACATCAAACTCCGGGACAGGTCGGTACCTGTCATGGCAGCCTCCCGTCTTTTCTCTGAAAAAGAAGAAGAACTCTTCCGGGAGGAGGGGAGCCGGATTCTGATCTTTGAGGTTCAGGGGATATTGTCCGGTCTGATTGTGGATTCCCTGGTCGGCATAGTTGCCGTCCCGGAAGATGAAATCCTGCCTCTGCCGGGGATTGACGATGGTTGGGGTGCTGAGAGCGGTATATATCAGGGGGACGGCAGCCGCAACATGATCCTGCTGGATATTGAAAAACTCCTGGCCGCCCGCCTGGAAGCACTGAAGTCGGTGGCCAACATCAGCGACATGACCGAACCGGATGGAGGAGCGGGAAGCAGGTCGGGAAGAACCGTTCATAGCGGAAGCAAGCTGGTCATCAGCGAGAATTCCTATCTCGTCGTTTCCATAAGCAAACATTTCGCTTTCCAGCTCAAGGATATCCAGGAAATAGTCAAGAGCGAGAAGGTAATGTATGTCCCCGAGGGACAGCGTTACAACGGCAAGGTCATCAATCTCAGGGGAGACGTACTGCCGGTTGTCAATCTCCGGGAGTTCTACTCCTATCCGGGAAAAGACGGTGATGAGGGGCCCGGCAAGCTGATCATCTGCCAATCTCCGGGAGGCCGGGTGGCTTTTGAGGTCGATGATATCGTAACCATTTATAAACAGGAAAACTGCTATCCAACCCCCTCTCTCAATCCCCAGCTCGACTCGAAGAGAGATACCCTGGACCGCCTGATCGAGTTTGTCGGGGATGAGGGAGCCATGGAACATGTCCTGGTGATCAACGTCCATAACCTGTTTAATAATTACCTGAATATGAATCAGCAAGAAGAACGTATCGAGGACTCAACAATGACAGATTTGTCAGTAAACCTGGAAGCGGGAACTGATGGAGGTGACTCATGACAACGAATGTAAAACAGATACCCGAGACAGTAAGTCTGGATATTTTAACAGAGCCCGCTTTTCTGGTGGACAATGACAGAATTGTCACCTGGGGCAATGACAGTTTCCTGAAAAAATTCTCTCTGAAAAAGAAAGATTTCAACCAGATGAGCTGTGAAGAAGCCTGCGGCAACCACTTGTGCGGGACAAAGGACTGCCCGGTCGAAAAGTCAGGGCGGACTCGAAAAGCGGTGGAAGGCGAGTATATCTATAAAGACGGAAAGGGGACGGTCAGCTATTACCGCTCCAGAGCTATACCCGTGAGCAGGAACGGCAACACCCTGGTCACTCTGGAAGACATTACCGCGGAAAAGGAGACCGAGGCCAGGCTCGAGCAGATGGAGACCAACCTCAACGTTCTGCCCACTCCTGTTCTGGAGATGGACAGAAATTTCACCATTACCTACATCAATCCTGCCGGAGCCGGGGTTGCCGGATTGAACCCGGAAGAGATCGTGGGCCGAAAGTGCTACGACATATTCAGGACTCCCCACTGCAAAACCGAGAAGTGCGCCTGTGCCCGGGCGATGAAGACCGATTCCATCGTGACTGAGGAAACCATCGCCCGCCCCCAGGATGATGTTATCATACCCATTAAATATACCGGAGCCCCGATCAAGGACGCCAAGGGCAATATCAAGGGAGCTCTGGAATACGTCCTCGACGTCACGGAGGAAACCAGGCAGAAACAGGCCGCAGGTGAGAAGATCGAGAACCTGAATACTATTCCCACCCCGATCGTCTCGATGGACACGGATTTCAGCATCACCTACATCAATCCTGCCGGGGCCGGGGTTGCCGGGATGAGCCCGGAGGAGATAATCGGTCGGAAGTGCTACGATATTTTCAAGACGCCGCACTGCCGGACCGAGAAGTGCGCCTGCGCCCGGGCGATGAAGACCGATTCCATCGTGACCGAGGAGACCATCGCCCGCCCCCGGGAAGGGGTTGTCATTCCCATACATTATACCGGAGCCCCGATCAAGGACGCCAAAGGGAACATCAAGGGCGTGCTGGAATACGTCCTCGATGTAACCGAAGAAGCCCGGCAGAAGCAGGCCGCCAGTGAGAAGATCGAGAACCTGAACTCCATTCCCACCCCGATCGTCTCGATGGACACGGATTTCAGCATCACCTATATCAATCCGGCCGGGGCCGGGGTTGCCGGAATGAGCCCGGAAGAGGTAATTGGTAAGAAGTGCTACGACATTTTCAAGACGCCGCACTGCCGGACGGAGAAGTGTGCCTGCGCCCGGGCAATGAAGACCGACTCCGTCGTGACCGAGGAAACCATCGCCCGGCCTCGGGAAGGGGTAGTCGTCCCCATCAAATATACCGGGGCCCCGATAAAGGACGCCAAGGGCAATATCAAGGGTGTACTGGAGTACGTCAATGACATAACGGAGGAGGCCCGGCAGCGGCAGGAAGCCAATGAGAAGATCGAGAACCTCAATGCCATACCCAATCCTGTTCATGCGGTGGACACCGATCACACCATCACATATATCAATCCGGCCGGGGCGGAGTTTCTGGGTACGACAGTGGAAGAGGCGCTTGGGAAAAAATGCTATGAACTCTTTAACACCGAGCGCTGCCAGACCGACCGCTGCGGGGTCAAGCGTGCCATGCGCAGCGGGGAAACCATTGCGGAGCAGACCGGGGCCCATATCCATGGCCGCGACCTTCCTCTCCGGGTTACCAGCATTACCATTAAGGATGCCAAGGGCAATATCAAGGGAGGACTGGAATATGTGGAGGATGTGACCGCCAAGGTTGAAGTGGATCGGCTCATCAGCAGTTCCACTGAAGAGGTGAATCAGATGGTTTCCAGTTCCGAAGAGAAGATGAAGGAAGCTGTCGTCAGTATGGGAGCTATGAATGATCTGGTGGAACGGGAGGTGACCCTTCTGGATGAATCGTCTAACTGGATCAATGACATGCTGGCTTCCCTTGCCGAAATGGCCGAGCTTACCGCCAACTCCAATCAGATGAGTTCCAATGTCGCCGGTGATGCCGAAACGGGTAAGATGGCCGGTGCCGAAGCCGGCAAGAAACTGAAGGCCCTGAATGAATCAATGCAGTCCAGCAATCAGATGGTGAGTAACCTGGCCCAGCAGCTCGACAAGATCAGGGGGTTTGTGGACATTATCAAGGATATTGCCTCCCAGACCAACCTCCTTGCCTTTAATGCCGCGATTGAAGCGGCCCGGGCTGGAGACGCCGGCAGGGGTTTTGCCGTGGTCGCCGATGAAGTCCGGAAGCTGGCGGAAAACAGCTCCAGTTCAGCGGTGGATATAGCCAATATCGTGAAGAAAATTGAAGAGGAATCACGGGAAACCACTTCCGCCATGAAAGAAGGCATGAAAATGCTGGACGAGGGAGGAGAGGTGATCAATGAAGCCCTGGATGCCATGGACAAGATCTCCGAAGGAATTGTGACCATATCCAACTCCGTGGGCGAGATGGATTCCCGGGCCGATGCCCTGAAAGGGAAAGGCGCCAGCGTCAAAGAACAGATCGATGCTGTGGTGGATTCCTCGAAGAATAACAAGTCCTCGATTGAGCAGGTTGCCTCTTCCATCAATGAAACGGTTGATACACTCAAGCGACTGGCGGAATCCAGCAGCTCCCTGCAGAGAGCGGTTAATGAGCTGTGATAGGCTACAGGCTGTATACCCCCAGGCTGCAGATCAGAAGGGCGGAGGAGAAGGATACCCCCCTGCTGGCGAAGTGGAGCGCCTCAAAAGAAGCCCATGGTGACTGGCTGACTCCCGATCAAGCCAGTCCTGAAGACTTTAAGGGCAGGATTGCGGCAGGAGGATTCTGGAATGACAGGGAGAAAATGTTCATTATCGAGCTCCGCCAGAATGATTTGCCCATAGGCACTATTCACTACTGGTCCTGCTCGTCGAGCCATAACGTAATAATGGCCCTGAAGATCGCACTGCCTGACGAACGAGGTAAAGGATACGGCACCGAGGCCCAGAAATTTCTGATTATAGATCTCTTTACCCAGGAAAAGGTGAAATGCATCGAAATGTATACGGATATCGACAATATCCCCCAGCAGCGCTGTCTCCAGAAACTCGGTTTCACCCCGGTCAGAGCCCTGGAATACGACGATCAGGGGATCTCCAGGACAGGCCTCCTCTACCAGCTCGCCACCTCCGACTATCACAGCCATCCTGTCTACCAGTTCCATTATGAGCTTTAGGACTGGAATTGTCTTTGACGAGAGGCTGCTTCACCACAGGATAGAGCAGCAGACCCACGAAAATCCCGGACGGCTCCGGGGTCTCTATCAGCGGCTGACCGAGGTGCAACACCTCGGTCGGTATCAGCGGGTCAAGCCCAGGTCCGCCACCTCTGAAGAAATCGAAGCCGTCCATTCCTCCCTCTATCTCGAACAGCTTCGCAGGTACGCTCTTTATGAGAATCCTTTTGCCTATGATAAGGATACCTACCTCATGGATGAGACCATCTATGCCGCAGGACTGGCCGCCGGAGGCTGTATCGAGCTGGCGGACCGGATCATGGCCGGCAGCCTGGAGAACGGTTTCGCCCTGATCAGACCGCCGGGGCATCACGCCGAACCCGGCCGCGGCATGGGATTCTGTGTTTTCAACAATATCGCCATCACCGCTGCCCATCTGCTCAAGCACCACAATTTGCGCCGCATTCTGATCGTCGATTTTGACGTTCATCACTGCAACGGAACCCAGGACTGCTTTTACGAGACCGATCAGGTGATGACGGTCTCGGTCCATCAACGGGATATGTTTCCTTTCACGGGTGGATCCGATGAGAGCGGGGAGGGCAGGGGCAGGGGGTACACCCTGAATCTTCCCGTATATTCGGGCTTCAGTGATCGGGAATACACCTATCTCTTCGGCAGGGTTCTGCAGGAGGTAACCGAGCAGTATATGCCTCAGTTTATTCTGGTTTCAGCAGGATACGACGGCCATGTTGATGAGACCATAAGCGCAATCCGGCTCAGCACCGGCTGGTACGCTACCGTCAGCGCCATGCTGCGATTCTTTGCCAGAGAGGTCTGCGACAATCGCCTTCTGTTCATCCTGGAAGGAGGCTATAATCCCGCCTCTCTCGAAGATTCGGTCCTTGCCAGTCTCGAGAGTCTCGCGGCATCCGATATCCCCCGCGTAGGCATATTCCCGGTCGAACGGGTAGAAAAGGTCATCGCCAACCACCCCTTGAGGAAATTCTGGAACCTGTAACCACCCCCATGAATGCCTTGGATCAAAGCGCCTTGAATACCATACTGCAGGAGTGCCGCCACTGCGGAGCCTGCTGCAGGAGATACCGCAAAATTGTGCTTCAGCCTGAAGAGGTCGATTTTATCACAAAGATGGGCGGTTACGTGGGAACCAGTCTCAGCCTGCGCGACCTCAGGGGGCAAAGCATCGAGGAGGCCGCAGCCAGAGCGAGGGAATCCGGCAGGGTCTATATGGTTCATCCGGACAGCAGGGGCTGTGTCTTCCTGGAAAAGCGCAACCGGAAACATCACTGCCGGATATATCACCACCGCCCCAAGAGTTGCCGGGGCTTTCGCTGCAATTTTGCTGATAACACTTTCAGGGAAATTTTCGGTGAGGATGCCGTCTATCTGCTGGGCAAGGACCGCTTTGGCTTCCCCCTGAAGTGACGGGGGCAAGCTTCGGCAGGCATTGTCAAATCACAGAAAGGGTGCAGGAAAAGTTGACAATTTTCTCCGGAATTCCGTACTTTCAGGCGAACATTTTGATATAATTGATATAAATCGGAGCAGGAAAAGTTGACGGAAGGCAACTTTTCCTGCGGGGGCATTCCCTTCCCTATGGAATAAAACGCAGGTAAAGGTCATGGTGAGCAGTGACGATATTTTTCTTTCTTATTTTTTTTATTAATTATATTAAAAGCTTGTCGATTATGACCCATAGGGATGGAAGTTTTGATAAAGGTGTGGAGCAATCCTTGCTGTAGATATCGAAGGTTCATTCTTTAGATCATTCGGCGTTTCCACGGCAGGGCCTCCTGGCAAGAGACTGATACTCAATAACAAACTTAAGAGAGATACGCTAAGGTGAAGATCGGAAAGGGTACTGCACGGGCAAAAGGCGGGGCCATGGCAGCCAGACTCGTTTTCTCAGGAATTTTGATCAGTCTGGCAGCCCTGGTCATTCTGTTCATAAT